>JAESTK010000260.1 GCA_016763645.1 Flavobacteriales bacterium | reverse complement strand
CATCCACAATCAAAATATTTTGGTTTGGGGAAAATACTGAAAGACCAAGTCGAAGGTTACGCCCTGCGGAAGAACATGACCATAGAAGAAGCCGAAAAATGGCTTTCACCTAATCTTAATTACAAGTAAACTATAATTTCACCGTCCGCAGGTTACTCCTCCTTAAAAAGGCGGAGTACGCTTGCTTAAGCAAGTGGGAGGTGGTCATTTTGTTATAGCTAGCTAAACCAAACACCCCGCTCAAGCCTTTAGCTTGACCACCCCTCCTCATTGATGAAGGGAAACCTGCAGCAGAATAGTTATATAACTGAATCCATCAACATTTAATCTCGTTGAACGAGTAATAGTTGATTAATTCAACTCGTTTTTAAAGCTATAGAACTGTAATTTTATACTTTTATACCCTATTTAAAAATTATTTAGGTTAATAAAGTACGGTACAATGCCGCTGGAGCATGAAAATAGTACGATGTAGTCGGACTATATTGAATATCCAAGCGGTATTACATAAATTCTAGTATTATGAAATATAAATTTCTCGCTGTATTTGCAGTAATCGGATTAATGGTTGGCTGCGTAAAAGACAGCTTTAATTTCGATAAATTAAAGAAATCAAAATATAATCCAACCGTAGCAGCCCCGTTAATTTTCACATCATTATCCTTAGCAGAAATGCTAAAGTTGACCGATTCTGATCTAATTCAGGTGGATGATGATGGTTTTATTAGCTTGGTTTACAGAAGTACACTTTTTTCATCTACTGCCGAAGATTTAATTAGTATTCCAGACCAAAGCTATAACCAAACCGTATCTCCAGGAATTGGGCCAATCATACTTTCTAATGGAGTTACACAGACTTATTCTGAAACACAAACCATGACGTTTGCTGCAGCCCCAAATCAATTGGATTCAATTATTTTGAAAAACGGAACGTTAGACATTGTTTCAACATCAGGGTTTGATGCCAATTTGGATATTGTAATGACTATTCCTAGCGTAACAATAGGCGGAACACCTTTCAGTCAAACTATTTCTATTTCGCCTAATTCGAGCACAAACTCATCGTTCAGCCTTGCCGGATATAAATTCGATTTAACCAATGGGGGCAGCACAACCAACGAATTTGTAGTAACTTTCGATTTAACCTTAACAGGCAATGGGGGGACGATTAACTCAGCCGACCAACTCGATATTGATCTAACGATGTCAAATATGTTGTTTAGTAAAATTTTTGGTGTGATAGACATTAGCAACATCGCACCAACCGAAGATACTGTAGCCATTTCATTGTTTAATGCAGCAACAGGGGTTGGCGATTTCAGCATTGTTGCCCCACAAGTTAGACTCTATACACAGAACTCCTTCGGAACAACCATTGAAGCAAACTTCAACAGAATGGAAGGCATCAACACAAACAGTGGTGTTACTTACGATTTATCATCTTCAGGTTCTATCCCCTCCCCATGGAGCATAACTGGTCCAACCTATAGCCAAATGGGACAAACAATTGAAGATTCTTTAGTTATTACAGGAACCGATGTGGTAGCAATGATTAACGACCAACCTAAGTTTTTTGTTTATGATATAAATGCATCTACTCCTTCTGCGACAAGTAAAATATTCGCACTCGACACAAGTAAAATCGAATTCGATGCAGAGATAGAATTACCCATGCACGGAACCATTAAAAACTTTACCCTAATAGATACCGTTGGGCTCGATTTAGGGATGGATAATGTGGTTGATATTATATTAACCTCCCGAATGAGAAATGGATTTCCAATAGAATTCGACATTACATTTTACTCGTTAGAATGGGACGGAAGTACATACATTCTTACCGATAGCGCATATACAGAAAACTCAGCATTAGTTGCAGCATCTGGTGTTTTGGTAAACGGAAGAGTTACCGAAAAAACAGAAACAGAAGTAGATATTCATCTCAACAAATCGCAAACAAAAAATTTTTCAAATGCAACTAGCATGATAATTAAAGCCATTGCTTCAACCACTGATAACGGTACAACAAACGTTAAGTTTTATAGCGATTACGAACTCGAATTTAAAATTGGAGCAGTAGCCGAAATTTTAACAGAATTTTAATCTTAGAACAATGAAAACAAAACACCTACTCGTTATTGCCGCCATAGTTTTAGGATCTGCAGATTTATTTGCACAACAGAACTTTACCATGTACACCATGCCCTACATTCAGCAGAGGGCACAATCTAACCCAGCACTTACACCGAAAGCCGATTTACATATCGGTTTACCGATTCTGTCTTCCACCTATTTTAGCTTCGGAAATACTGGTTTCAAATACAGCGACTTGATAAGAACCGATGCAGACGATTCGCTTTATTTCGATTTCGACAACGTGCTAGATAAAATGGCTGACAAAAATTATTTGAGTGCATCTGTTGCTTTAGATTATTTAACAATAGGTAAGCGAATAGATGACCATCATTACGTAAGCCTTAGTATCTCTGAGAAGTTTTTGGCACGGTTTACCTATCCAAAAGATTTTTTCGAGTTCGGAATAAACGGTAATTACCCAACTATTGGCAATACGCTTAACTTTAACTTTGGAATAGACATGGCGCATTATCGAGAAATAGGTATAGGTTATGCGTGGTCGTCTGAAGACGACCATTTCGAATGGGGATTTAAATTAAAATACATCAACGGCATTTCAAATTTCGAAACCGGTAAATTTGATATACTACTACATACCGATCCAGACGATGTTTACACTCTGACTACAAGTGGTGACATTGAATTAAACTCATCAGGTGTTACGAATGGTTTCCCTGCTTACTCGAACGGATTTCCAAAAATGACTAAAAATCATGGCGGAGCAATCGACCTAGGATTTGAGTATAATTTTCATGAAAAGTGGCATATAAACGGAAGTATAATTGACCTCGGTTTTATCAAGTGGCAAGATAACGTAAGTAACATTAAAAGTTCTACGCCTGGTCAAGAATATGCGTACAACGGTATCGATTTAAATGATTTCATTAAAGATGATGAAAACAATACCGTTTATGATGGTTTCGACAATATTAAAGATACATTGCTTAAAGTGTACGGAGTTGATACAACATACGAAGCATACTCTACATACCTATCAAGCCAATACCACTTAGGATTAACCTACGATTTAGCCTACGATATGCAGTTGGGGGCACACGGCTATATGCACATATTCGATAATAATGTATTTCCTGGCGTATCCGTTTATTTCGATAAAGAATTTGGCGAATGGTGTACACTCGCATTAAGTTACACCGTTTACAACCGTAGTTGGAACAACATAGGCCTGGGTGCTAGGATTAATCTCGGACCAATACAATACTATATAATTTCAGATAACGTTTTAGGAATGTTTCAACCTCAAAACACCAAATACTTAACGCTTCGATCTGGTGTTAACCTAACATTTGGTAGAGGTGGCGATAAAGACGGAGACGGTATAAAAGATAAAAAAGATAAGTGCCCTGAAATACCAGGAATTGAAGCATTCGAAGGTTGCCCTGATACCGATTTAGATGGCATACAAGACTCCGAAGATATGTGTCCAACTGTTTACGGAATCGAATTGTTTCATGGTTGCCCAGATACCGATGGCGATGGCATTGGTGATTTAGATGATGATTGCGTTGATATACCAGGAGTTGCTGAATTTAACGGCTGCCCAGATACCGATGGCGATGGTATTTCAGATTTTGATGACGAATGTCCTGAATTACCCGGAACTAAAGAACACGATGGTTGCCCCGATACCGATGGCGATGGTATAGTTGACAGCATGGACGAATGCCCTGAAAAGCCGGGGTCTAAAGTTAATTTTGGTTGTCCTATTACCAAGTTATCCGCAATTAATGCAGCAGGTTTAATACTGATGACAGTAGAGATGAATGATGAAGGGTTCTTCGTTTTCGAGAACTTACCACCTGACGAAAAGTATTTATTCGAGATGGATGGTGAAGATGTTTTCTTAACTGATGAGTTAATGATTATACTTAAAAATGGTGACGAACAAGAAATAATAATCGCGCAACAAAGCAATACAAACACTCATAACTATGATTATTTACCAGCAGAAAAAACAGGTCTAGAGTTGTTTATTGTTGATGATCAAGGGAATATTATTCGTACGGCAACCATCGATAAAAAAGGAACTTTTGTATTCGAAAACCTACCTACCGACAAAAACTACACCTTTAGAATGGACGGTGAAGACGTTTCTCTTGACGAGATTCAGGTCTTAATTAAAAATGCTGATGGTGATTACATGATGACCATTAAAAAAGACGAGCGTGCCGATTTCGATTTCCAATTTTTACCGAACGACCAATATGGTTTAGCATTAGTAGAATATAGTGACGAAGGGACTCTAGTAGTCTTAAGCCTAGAGGAAAAAGAGGTTGTAAAAGAAGCATTCGACCATTTGGAGTACAATCATGGTAGTGCAATTATTAGTCAAAGGTCACATAAAGCACTTGACGAACTTGCCCAACTATTAAAAAACCACACCACTTGGAACCTAGTTTTAGATGGGCACACCGATGATTCGGGTGGCGATATTTCTAACCTTGCTCTATCGCAACGTAGAGCCGAAGCAGTAAAGCGAAGATTAGTTGAAGATGGAATTGACGCCAGCCGAATAATTGTAAAATACCACGGAGAATCTGTACCAATTGCTGATAACAGTACCGAAGAAGGTCGCCAAAAAAACCGTAGGGTTGAAATGGAGATTGTTGAGGCGGAATGATGTTATTGAAAGAATGCGATACAATCGCGCGCTATTGGGGGTATTATGCTAGACATTTCTTTTCCTAATAGTAATATCGGGAAGCCAATTTTAGAGGTGGTGGGGTATTTTTTGTGAAATTTGCGATTCAAATCGCAAATTTTAACTTATATTTGCGAATATAATCGCAAAATTAATGATTTCAAGAGAAGTACTTCGTTCAATTGAACAGCGTTTATCGGATAAAAAAGCCATAATCCTTCTAGGACCGAGGCAAGTAGGTAAAACCACATTACTTAAGCACCTCGAAAAAACCTCGAATTTAAAATCTTTATGGTGGAATGGCGATGACACAGATGTACGTCAAATGTTACAAGAACCTACATCTACTAAGTTGAACGGACTTATCGGCAATGCAGAAATACTTATCATAGATGAGGCGCAACGAATATCGGATATTGGTTTATGCATCAAAATTATAGTTGATACTATGCCAAATGTAAAAGTTATTGCAACTGGCTCATCAGCTTTTGAATTGGCAAATAAGATTAATGAGCCACTTACTGGTAGAAAATGGCAATACTATTTATACCCAATTTCGTTTTCAGAAATGGTAAGCCACACTAGTTTACTCGAAGAAAAAAGAATGTTAGAGCATCGGTTGATTTATGGTTATTATCCAGATGTTCTTAATAACCCCGGAGACGAAGCAGAAATAGTAAATCAATTATCAGACAGCTATTTATACCAGGATATATTAACGTGGGGAAACATTAAACGCCCAGAGAAGTTAGAACACTTGGTTCAGGCTTTAGCGTTTCAATTAGGAAACGAAGTTTCATATAACGAGCTAGCGAAAACAGTTGGTTTAGATAACGAAACGGTAGAAAAGTATATACAATTATTAGAGAAAGCATTTATCGTTTTTCGACTCAGTGCACTGAGCAGAAACTTACGAAATGAGTTGAAAAAAAGTCGTAAAATCTACTTTTATGACAATGGAATTAGAAATGCAGTTATTAAACAGTTTAACCCTTTAGCGTTGCGAAACGATGTTGGCGCACTTTGGGAAAATTTTATGATAAGTGAGCGAAAAAAGCATCTAGAATACAACCGCATAGCTTCCAACCAGTTTTTCTGGCGCACACACACACAACAAGAAATTGATTATATCGAAGAGCGAAATGGAACTTTTTACGCCTATGAGTTTAAATGGGGTACTCGCAGGCAAAATAAATTCCCTAAGTCATTTTTAGCAGCGTACCCAAATAACGAGACCATGTTTGTTACCAAAGAAAACTACACGGAGTTTGTGTTGTAATTTCTTACAAAGAACAAATATCCGTAAACCTATTTTGGTGGTGGTTGAGTAGTAAAATTGTCAATTTTACGATTGAATTATGTACAATTACCTCAACTTTTTTGAAGGTTCTTGGTGAGTGTTAAAAATTGCATAAATCACAATTACAGTATTCATTTGCTCATACATAATTACAAAGGGAAATCCTTTTACAATAGCCTGCCTCTGCTGCTTGTATTTTTTTGCATAAGTGTTAGGATTTATATCAAGTGACTGATAACAATCTTCAAGTGCGCTTAAGAAACGTTCTCCTAAATTAGTTTGTTTGCTTTCATACCAAACATAAGCTTCAATTATTTCATTTTATCTTAAGAAACCACCTGCTTT
>JAESTK010000259.1 GCA_016763645.1 Flavobacteriales bacterium | reverse complement strand
TCATTTTGACCGAAGGGTCAAAAACCGAAATTCGTTATCTACACCTCACCCAAAACTTTTAACAAAGTTTTGACCTCTCCTCAAGGAGAGGTTGAAGCGGAAACCCACGAGGCAGAGCCTCGGGGAATTCTTTCTGAGTAAATATATTTTAGAAACTTATTTTCATGCTACCCCCTCTGGCAGTATCCACACAGACGTAATTTGTGTTGGTGTAGACATCAGCAAAGAATAAAAATAGAACTCACGTTTATAGTAAAACACAATTACTTAGTGTCATTTTTACATTAAGTATTTTTTACTATATTTGTTAGCAACAAAATATTTATTTGGCTTGGGTAACTTTAAGAGAATTAATACTATAATTATTTTTTCGGTTTTAGGGGGCTTAGTATTTCCAATTGTATCATCTGCACAAGACGGAGTAATTGGTGGGGGATTTGGCACAAACGATTGGTCCACACACGATGCGTTAGCCGCTAGCGCTGGTAGCTCTTTCATTATTACGCTTAATCCAAATGCAACGGGAAACCAGTATTACCGCGTATCAGCCTCCAGCACAGAACAATCACCTTCGGCTCCTTGCACTGGCGGAGATGATTTAAGTATTTCAATGGAAGCTGAATATACTGCAGGAAATACCAACTGCACAAATGGAGCATGGTATTACAATTGTCCAAACACTTCAGATAATTATGTTTTCAAAACTCCCAACTCCGGTGGTAGTCAATTTGTAATATTTCAGGTTCAAGGAACGGTAGAAACAATTACAGTTGTTACAAAAGACTTAACAACTATCTATCCGAAACAAGCCGTAGTCGTTACGGCAACCGTTTCTGGCACAACTACTTTACCCACAGGTGAAAGTGTTTATCTCCGCTATACGGATGATGGTTTTACATCTTCTACTATCGTAGAAATGACATATTCAGGATCCAATGAAGATTACACAGCAAACATCCCTTCGGCAACCAATGCTGCTTCTGCGACAATTCAATACTATATTTTCACATCGGGAGATGGTTTAACAATTTCACCTACGAATGCTGATTGGTACACAATTAACCTCAACAATAATGGGGGGAGCAATTATTCATATACCGTAGAACCTGCATGGACTACAAACGGAGCAGGTGACGGCAGTTGGAACGATCCGAATATGTGGGATGCAGTTGTGGTTCCGCCCAGTAATGTCCCCATTACCATTGAAGACGATATCACCTTAGACCAAGATGCTACTGTGAGTTCGATAACTATCAATGCTTCAAAAACATTTACCGCCAGCGATGCTAGTGCAAGACGATTATCTGTATCAAATGGTGGTACTTTAACGAATAACGGCACCTACACTAAAAATATAGAAACAATAGATTTTGAAGGATCTGGAACCATTTCAGGAACCTGTGATTTTAACAACCTAGAATTAAATGGAGCAGTAAACCCCGGCACAGGTTCAACCGTTAGCGGTACACTCGAAATACTAGCAGGCGGTTCACTTTCTACCAATTCGTTTACCTATGCAAATGGTTCAACACTAAAGTTTAATACTGGTGAAGTATATAATCTTAGTGCTGGAAGCCCAGAGTGGAAAGTTGGTGTAGATCCGCACCACCTTACTATTTCAGCTGCTTGCGAACTTTGGTTATACGATGATTTTGACAGGACTCTAAACGGTAATTTAACAATTGATGGTGCCGGTGCTAAACTTATTTGGGAGCACGATCACGTTACTCCGGCACATTCAAGACTGCTCCTCTCAGGGAACATATTGATTGATAACAGCGGAGATTTTAGTGTTTACAATGGAGACGGAGATAATTTGTCTTCTTATGACATAGAACTATCTGGAAATTTCACGTTACAGAATTCTGGAACATTTGTTATGGATCAGCAAATTGGAGATGATTTATATATTGCAGGTGATTTAACGAACAACGCAACGTTTAATACCAATAACAGATTAATTGTATTTAATGGCACCAGCACACAAAACGCTTCTGGAACTTTTACCGGCACCTCACAATTTCATTATATCGAATTGAATAATACGAACGGTTTAAACCTGAATAGCTCTGCCTATGTAGAAGATTTACTTACGCTAACAGATGGTCATTTTATGTTAGGAACTAGTAATTTAACAATTGGTTCTACAGCAACAATAAGCGGCACGCCAACTAGTAGCAATATGATTGTTCCAATTTCTACAGGTGAATTACGTAAAGAGTTTACCGCAGATGGAGCATTTACTTTTCCTGTTGGAGATAACACCTCTACAGCAGAATATAGTCCAGTTGATGTCACTATAAACTCAACAACTTCATATGCTGGTGGCGCCTATATCAGCGTATTACTTGCAGATGAAAAACACACAAATAATGGGGCAACAACAGATTTCCTAACCCGGCATTGGACCGTTTCTCAAAGTGGAATAACAGACATTAATTATGATATGGACTTAACATATTTGGATACGGACATAAATGGAACTGAAGCATCTATAGTAGAAATTAAATCAAGTGATGGTGGCACAACTTGGACTAACCTGGGAACGGTTGATGATGTAAACAACAAAATTTCACTTTCAGGAATGGCTTCATTTTCAATTCATACAGGAGGAGATGTGGTTACCTTACCAGTTGAGCTACTCTACTTTACCGGTGAAAAACAAAATAACACAGCACTTCTAACTTGGGAAACAGCCTCAGAAACTAACTGCGATCGATTTACAGTATATCATTCAGGGGATGGGTACAATTTCAACAAGTTAACAAGTATCGATTGTGCAGGAAACAGCAATGTAACCAACTACTATAATTATTCAGATGAAGCCCCAAGTAATGGTTGGAATTATTATCGTTTACACCAGACTGATTTTGACGGAAAATCAGAATCATTTGATATTGTAGCATTAAATTTTAGTGTAAAAAACGAAACAAGTTTCGTACTTCTTTCTTTCGAAGGAGGAATTAAAATAGCAGCATCAAACCCCGAGAAACAAATATTAACTTGTACAATATCAGACTTACTAGGAAGAACTATTTCTACAATTACATTTAATCAGGAATCGGAACTAATCGATGTTCCTATCTTTGGTTGTCATGGCATTGCAATTATTTCCATACATTCTAATACTGATTTACTATTTTTAGAAAAGTACTTTATTAAATAATTATGAATAAAATTCTATTAGGGGCACTACTAATTTTTTCATGCTTCGGGGTAACCGCTCAAAATGGAAGCATCAGCGGAACTGTTACGGATGAAAATGAGATCAGTATGCCCGGTGCAACTGTATTAATCAAAGAAATTTCTCAAGGCGCTGCAACAGATATAGATGGGAAATATACAATCGAAAATATAGAACCCGGAACTTATACAGTAGTAATTTCTGTTATTGGATTCATATCAAACACCTATACAATTGAGTTAGCACCTGACGAGAAAAAAATTCTTAACTCAATAATAAAGGAAGATGTTTTAAAATTGGATGAACTTATTGTAATCGGCTATGGAACCAAGCAAAAAAGGGACGTGACTGGTTCAATTTCTACTATAAGATCAGAAGACTTAGAAAATGCTGTAACGCCTAGTATAGATCAGGCGTTGCAAGGAAAAGCTGCAGGTGTTCAGATAACTTCGGCAAGTGGAGTTGCCGGAGGGGGTAGCACTAAAATTCAGATACGAGGTACTAACTCCATTAACGCAGGTAGTCAACCATTAATTGTAGTGGACGGAGTTCCGATAAACAATGCTGATATTGGAGCTAACGTATTAGGATCAGGAACCAATGGACTTGCCGACATTAACATGGATGATGTTGCCTCCATTGACATACTTAAGGATGCAGCTTCTGCCGCAATTTATGGTGCCAGAGGGGCAAATGGGGTTATTTTAATCACTACGAAAAAAGGGGCACAAGGCAAAACAAAATTCAATTTTAATTACAAAACGGGAATTGTAACAGAAACGAATCGGTTAAAACTTTTATCCGCTAAAGAACACCTTGCTCTTCGCGATCAACGGAGCATGGAATTATACGGCACAAAAGAAGACAGCAGTACTGTTCTGGCTTACGCTGATGGAAACTCATATACACGTGCAGAGGCCGATTCGTTTGCTGCAACTGGTGGGTCTGATTGGATAGATGAAACATTACAAATGGGAAATTTTCATGAAGTAAACCTTTCTGCAAGTAGCGGAACGGAAAAAAACAGGGTCTATTTTTCGGGGGCGTACCGCGATGAAGAAAGCTTTTTAAAGGGGAATCAATTCCAAAGAATTGCAGGTCGTCTAAACGTTGAAAACCGGACCCATAAAAATGTAACAATTGGTGCCAATATAGGATTAACCTATTCCATAAACAACCGGGTGCCTACGGGTGATAATGGTGGCCTGGGGTGGGCTCAACAAATCCCGACCTACATTCCGATTTATAATGCAGATGGGTCGTACTTCAATGAAGCAGGTAACCCCCTTTGGTATTTGGATAATCACACCTTTACTGCTAATCGATTTAGGAGCTTATCTAATCTTTATACTGATTTTAAAATTTTTGATTTCCTCAGCTTTCATACGTCATTTGGTTTAGACTACACCGGGCTTACCGAAGACGAATATCAGGCAAAAAATGCAAAAGCAAATTCTGAAGCATGGGCCTGGGAAAGGAATACCAATGTACTTAACTGGAATAACTCCAACTACTTTACCTTTAATAAAAAGGTAAAAGAAAAACATGACCTAAATGTTATTGCCGGAGCAGATTTGCAACGTTCGTATTCAAAAGGAATAGGAATTTACGGCTATCAGTTTACAAATGATAATTTCAGAAACCCACAACAAGCCGTTTCTCAATCGCTTTACTCATACGAAACAGGTAATGGAATTTTATCCTATTATGGAAGGCTTTCTTATAAAATGAACAACAAGTATTTGGTAAATCTTACCGCCAGAACAGATGCTTCTTCGCGCTTTTCTGACCAACATAGATATGGATTTTTTCCTTCCATTTCGGCCGGGTGGATTATCTCTGACGAAAACTTCATGAAAGATAACAAGGTAATGAACTATTTAAAATTGAAGGCCAGCTACGGGCTTACCGGAAATGATAATATCGGGGATTTTACCAGATACGGACTCTATTCAACCGGCACTGGCTATAACGGTGGCTTAGCTATTTATCCTGTTAGCCTTGCCAATGATGATTTAAAATGGGAAAAAGCCAAAATGCTAGACGTTACAACGGATTACGCGTTTTTTAACAGCAAAATTTCAGGGAGCTTTACTTACTTTTTCAAACAGTCATCAGATCTGCTGCTGCCAATTCAATTACCTACCTCCTCAGGGTACTCTCAAATGACGATCAACGCTGGAGTAGTTAATAACCAAGGGATTGAAACGATGCTAACAACACATAATATTGACAAGAAAAATTTCTCATGGACTTCAGACTTCAATTACACGAGAATTAGAAATAAAGTGATGGATGTTGCCGACCTACCTCCCGATGCATTCGAAAGCGGGCAACCTGGAGAAGGGCGGGTAATTGTTGATTATCCAGTGGGTCAAACATATGTTGTTCAATATGCCGGAGTAATGGATGAGGATGGAAGTCTTACTCGTTATGAGGAAGATGGAGGACTTATGTTGGACGAAAATGACAATACCGTAACAGTTGCTGTTGATGCTGGTGAAGCTTTGTATTATGACAGAAACGGCAACTTAATGGCATTTGGAGTTGACGACAGAGGAACAACCTCTGATGAAAGTGATGATGTAAATAGATTTACAGGCACGGATTTTTACGACAATAGAGTTCCAAGAGGAAATCCTGCACCTAAATTCTATGCAGGAATTAACAATACTTTACGTTATAAAGCATTCGATTTATCCTTTCTACTCAATGTTGTATGGGGACACACCATATACGATGACCCGGCTAAAAGCCAAATTGGTTTGATAAATTCTTATGCACAACGTCCCGAAATACAAGACGCCTGGACCGAAGACAATGTTGATAGTGATGTTCCAAGTTTATCGAGTACCAGCACACCTGTTAACTCAGATAGGTACCTCTATGATGCTTCATATATCAGGCTTCGTTCGTTAACTCTTGGTTACACATTACCTAAAAGAATTTGCCAGAAGATTAAGGTATCAAATCTTAAGATTTATGCTACGGGATATAACTTATGGACCTGGACAAAATATCCGGGATGGGATCCTGAGGTGATGAGGCACGTTCCATCAAATGGAAAAGAAGAAAACATTTCCTTTTCAGGACCATCGTGGCAAACACCACAAGCTAAAATTATGTTAATTGGAATTAAACTAGGACTATAATGAAACGGATACTATCGATATTTGTAGCATTAATTGTGCTCGCTTCTTGTAAAAAAGTGTTGAATATTGAGCCTGTTGACTACGCAGAGAATGATGTTGTAATATCATCTCCCGCAGATTTATACTACATTGTAGAATCCATTTATGATGGGATGCAATCGGGTAATGTATTAGGAGGTAACCGCATTATTTTTGCAGACCTTCTTGCAGATGACGCCACCGTAATTGAATCAAATTTAAGTGCTTTCGGAACATTAGAAATGTACAACAGAACGATGTCTTCCCAGATAGGTGACCTTAGAAGTATGTGGCGAGATGGATATTCGACAATCAACCGGGCAAACAACGTAATAAAAGCGGTGGATGATGGCGTACTCGATAGTCATGAAGATTATGTAAAAGAAGACTTTGACCTATACAAAGCAACTGCACTTTTTGCCAGGGCATCTGTCCACTTCGAAATGGTTAGGTTTTGGGCACAACCTTACGATCCGGAAAGTAGCAACAATACTCAATCTGGCATTCCATATCGTTTAGAACCCACTCTCGCTGGACCCGATAATTTAGAAATGGCTAGAAATACTGTAGAAGAGGTTTACGATAATGCTGTTACAGATTTACTTGAGGCAATAGCACTTCTTGAACCGTTAGGTAACGGAAGTGATATTTATGATTCGTGGGATAAATATAGAATTGACCAATGGGCTATTAAAGCATACTTGACGAGAATTTATTTTTACGGAGGAGATTACACCGCTGCTGCTGATATAGGTAATGAAGTAATCAATAGTGGGATTTTCCAACTTACTGACGAACCTCGTACCAACTTTACACAAGCAGGGGCTGAGAGTACTAGCGACCAAATATTTCAATTGATCAGCATTTCCGAAGACCAAAGCGGAAATCCATCATGGGGCTACTCCCGGTTTGGTTCCCCCCTATTTATGCCTAATTCTGCCATGCAATTGTATCATGAAAACGATATCCGATTAGATAACACAAAAGGATTTTTGTACACCAGCTTTTTTGGGGACTCCACAATTGCTAAATACGATTTACCGAATGCTAACAGTGGCATTAATATGTGTGTACTTCGATTAGCTGAAGTATATTTAAATGTTGCGGAAGCAAACTTAAGTCAGGGAGGTAACGGGAATAGTCAAAAGGCATTTGATTTATATTCTGAATTGTATGAAATACGTGCCGATTCTGTATTAACAATGCCGCCTACTGATGACAGCTTGCTTACATTAATACAGCTGGAAAGAAGATTAGAATTAATGTACGAAGGCGACCGGTACCATAACCTCAAACGTATGAAAATGAAAGTTAGAGGTGGTGTTTCTTATAGTAACCCTTCCTTACTATTCAAAATTCCACAGGAAGAAATGTCTGGTAATTCGTTAATGGAGCAAAATCCTTAACTTAATCTTTATCATCGACTATTAAGCAAAGTGCTGCTGCAATAAACATTGATATCCCTCCAATTACAAAAGCAAAGTTCGTTTGGTTATCGAAAAACTGCTGAAGTACATACCCTAGAATTATTGCTGCAACAATCTGAGGGAATACAATAAAAAGGTTGAAAACACCTACAAAGTATCCCATCTTTTTTTCAGGTAACGAACCAACTAATATTGCATACGGCATAGATAAAATACTTGCCCAAGCTATGCCAACCCCTACCATTGATATAAGCAGACATATAGGATCAGTTACAAAATACATCGATGCCATGCCAATACCCCCGCATATAAGCGCGACCATGTGCGTGATTTTTCGGCTGGTGTGCTTGGCTAAAACCGGCAATGCAAAAGCAATTAACGCTGCCACACCATTGTAAACGGCAAAACATACATTTACCCAATCGGCACCTTCGTTATATGCCGTAGTTGTTGTATCAGTAGAGCCATAAATAAATTCAGTAATTGCGGGTGTAGTATAAATCCACATAGCAAACAATGCCAACCAGGAAAAAAACTGCACAACAGCCAATTGAATCATTGTTTTAGGCATCTTAAAAATTCCACCGAAAATCTCCTTGAACACTTCCAAAACGCCAGAAGATGCTTCTTTTTCAGCTAAAAACTCCTCCATATTTTCAGGAGGATACTCTTCAGCTTTCAGTACTGTCCATAACACTGCTCCTAAAAAAGCCACAGCTCCAATATAAAATGACCACTTAACCGAATCCGGTATAATTCCTTCCGGAGCGGTATTACTTATTCCCAGCCAATTTGTAAAAATCCAAGGCAACATAGATGCGATAACCGCCCCTGTACCGATAAAAAAGCCTTGCATTGCAAAACCAGCTGTACGTTGTTCAGCTGGCAGTACATCTCCCACAAAAGCACGAAATGGCTCCATAGAAACATTAAATGATGCATCCATAATCCAAAGCATTCCTACAGCAATCCATAATGTAGGCGAATTAGGCATTACAAAAAGTGCAAGGGTTGCCATTATGGCTCCAATTAAAAAATAGGGGCGCCTTCTCCCTAATTTCGGATGCCATGTTCTGTCACTAAAATAACCAATAATTGGTTGGATTAACAGGCCTGTAATAGGCCCAGCCAGCCAATAAAAAGGCAGATCACTTACATCTGCGGAAAGTGTTTGAAAAATACGACTGGTATTTCCTATTTGCAGTGCGAAACCCATTTGAATTCCAAGAAAACCGAAACTCATGTTCCATATTTGCCAAAAACTTAATTTAGGTTTTTCCATGCTAGTTTTCTAAAATAGTGAATTCAACTCTTCTGTTCTGCGCTCTCCCTTCAGGCGTGTCATTGCTTTCGACAGGTTTTTGCTCTCCCCACCCTTTTCCAATCAATCGATCCGAATCAACTTTCTGTTCTTTGAGGTATGCAATTACCGATTGCACCCGCCCATCTGATAGTTGAAGATTATAAGCATCACTACCTTGATTATCCGTATGACCGTCAATTTCAATTTTCATTTTTGGGTTATCCATCATCAATTTTGCCAATCTATCTATTTCTGAGAATGAACGATGGTCCAGTTCCGCCTTGTTTAATTCAAAGAAAATATTAT
>JAESTK010000258.1 GCA_016763645.1 Flavobacteriales bacterium | reverse complement strand
GAATCTTTTAGTTCTGATGACAAAATGGTTGGCCCTGTTGCTACTGGTGCAATCGGAAATTGTTACATGGAGTTAGGAAACACTGCCGAAGCTTTAAATTATTACAAAAAAGCATCTAACCAAAGTAAAAACGATTTTACTGGCCCAATGTTTAGACTAAAAGCTGGTTTCGCTGCCGAACAACTTGGGCAAACAGAAGTTGCTTTAGATTTGTATAAAAGCATTAAAACAGATTTTCCGTCTTCTCAAGAAAGCAGAAATGTAGAAAAATACATTGCTCGCTTAGGCGAATATTAAAATCTAGATAGTTGAATCTGTTTGTATTCAATTATTCGCGCATTAAATCATTCAAGTATTAGCAAAAGAATGGCAACTGTTAACCTTTCCGATTACGATAAGTCAAAAATTACTTCTACCGAAGGGATGAAATTTGGCATTTGTGTCGCGCAATGGAACGAACAAATTACCAACGGGCTATTAGAAGGAGCTATTCAGGGACTTAAAGAGAATGGCGCTACTGACCAACAAATTATTGTAAAATATGTTCCGGGAAGTTTCGAACTGATTTTAGGCGCTCAATTCTTCTGTGAATCTACTGAGGTTGATGCCGTTATTTGTTTAGGAAGCGTTATTCAAGGCGAAACAAAACATTTCGATTTCGTATGTCAAGCCGTTGCTCAAGGGATTAAAGACGTTTCATTAAAATACAACAAGCCTGTTATTTTCGGGGTGCTTACCGACAACAATATGCAACAAGCCGTAGAACGTTCTGGAGGAAACAAAGGAAACAAAGGCACCGAAGCAGCAATTACTGCTATTCAAATGGTGGCTCTACAAAAAAGCTTTAACTAAGCTTCTAAAATCGCTTTAATATTTGGTCTAAAGTAGTTTTCTCCTTTCAGCACCTTGCCGTCCTCTCTGTAAATTGGTTTGCCATCTGCTCCTAATTTAGACATATTGCTCCGTTGAATTTCTAGAAAAACTTCTTCGATTTTATGCTGTAAACCGTGTTTTAGAATCGTGCCGCACAAAATATAAAGTTGGTCGCCAAGTGCATCTGCTATCTCTACAATATCGTTGTCTTTACAGGCATCTAAATACTCCTCATTTTCTTCTTTCATCAAGTTAAAACGTAGCAATGCCTCTTGCTCAGTTAATTCAGACGTAAGTTCGGTTGCATTCGAAATTCCAAAAGCATCATGAAATTTTCGTACTTCTCCTATTGTTTGACCAATACTTAATGACTTTTCAAGTGTTTCCATCGTATAATAATTTTGATAAAAATACATCACAATTCTTACTGATTTTAAGCTTATGTCTCAATTTTTCAACACGACATCAACAATTTTTCGTTAACATTTTTTAACACAATCTATTCCCATAAAAAATACATTTTCTTCAATTTTGTAGTTATAGAGTTAATACGAATTTTTGTAGTGAAATTGCTTTAATTTCTGCAAATTCGCATTCCTTAATTTCAAACTAAAAATGGATAAAATGTCAGATATTCCAACACCGTCAGAGCCAACGGCTCAACCTATTGAAACGCAAAATTCACAAAGCATCGACATTGCTGCGTTAAACGAAGAAATTCAAAGAGAAAGCTCTTTCGTTGATTTAATCAACATCGAGATGAATAAGGTAATTGTTGGTCAAAAACATATGACCGAGCGTTTGCTTGTCGGGTTACTTTCTAACGGGCACATCTTGCTCGAAGGAGTTCCGGGTTTGGCTAAGACACTCGCTATAAACACACTTGCTAAAATTATTAAAGTTGATTTCAGTAGAATTCAATTTACCCCTGATTTGCTACCTGCTGATGTTACAGGAACAATGATTTACAGCCAAAAGAAAGACGAATTTTCAGTAAAAAAGGGGCCTATTTTTTCCAATTTTGTGTTAGCTGATGAAATAAATAGAGCTCCAGCCAAAGTACAAAGTGCTTTGTTGGAAGCCATGCAAGAAAGACAAGTTACAATCGGTGATCAAACGCTACCACTACCCTCTCCTTTTTTAGTTTTAGCTACTCAAAACCCTGTTGAACAAGAAGGAACATATCCGTTGCCCGAAGCTCAATCGGATCGTTTTATGTTAAAAGTAGTATTAGGTTATCCTAAACGAGAGGAAGAAAAACTGATTGTACGGCAAAACATTTCTGCCAATCCGTACCCACAACCAAATGCGATTATAAATCCCGATGCGATTACAAAAGCGAAAAAGGTTGTTCGTAAAGTATATATGGACGAAAAAATTGAGCAATATATTATTGATATTGTTTTTGCTACTCGTAACCCAAAAGAATACGATTTAGCAGAATTCGAAAATTATATTGAATTCGGAGGCTCACCACGTGCGAGTATTAATCTTGCCCTCGCGGCAAAAGCATACGCCTTCATTAAACGAAGAGGATATGTAATTCCTGAAGATGTGAGGGCAATTTGTCACGATGTGTTGCGCCACCGTATCGGAATTAGCTACGAAGCTGAGGCTGAAAATATTACAACGGACGATATTATTAACAGCATTTTGAATAAAGTTGAAGTGCCATAATCGAGTAAATAGTACAAGTGGAGACAAAAGAACTTCTAAAAAAAGTCAAGAAAATTGAGATAAAATCTCGTGGATTATCTAGTCAGATTTTCTCGGGAGAATATCACTCTGCCTTTAAAGGCTCTGGCATGGCGTTTTCTGAAGTTCGCGAATATATGCCTGGCGACCCAGTTCGTATTATCGACTGGAACGTTACTGCTCGACTCAACAAACCATACGTAAAGGTTTTTGAAGAAGAGCGAGAACTTACCGTTATGCTTTTGGTTGACATGAGCGCTTCTAAAGATTTTGGAACAAGAAACCAATTAAAACAAGAAGTAGTAACGGAGTTGTGTGCCGTACTTGCATTCGCTGCAATTCAAAATAATGATAAAATTGGAGTGATTTTCTTTAGTGATAAAATCGAAAAGTTCATTCCTCCAAAAAAAGGAAAAAGCCACATTCTTAGAATTATTAGAGAACTAATCGATTTTAAACCAGAATCTACAGGTACAGATATAAAATTGGCGTTGGAATATTTTACCGCATCGATAAAAAAACGATGTACTGCTTTTTTACTTTCCGACTTTATAGATGAAGATTTTGAGCGCGCACTACGATTGGCAAACAAAAAGCACGATTTAGTCGCCCTTAGAATTTATGATAAAACCGAAAAAGAGCTTCCTAATTTAGGTCTTGTTCCGTTTGTTGATGCCGAAACCAACGCCATAAAATGGATTGACACTTCCGACAAAAAGACACGAACACATTACAAAGCAAAGGCCCTAAGACAAGAGGGTTTACTTAAAGTAATCTTTCAAAAAGCGGGAATCGATGCTACAGATATTGTTACTGACAAACCCTACATTAAACCATTAAAAGCCTTGTTTACCAAAAGAGGAAGCCGAAGATAATGAAGAAAACTGCGTTCATATTATTTTCTGTGGCGTTCATTTGGTCCAATCAATTATTAGCTCAAAAAATCGTTTCTGCAACTTTAGATTCTACCAAAACCTTAATCGGACAACAATTAGTGCTTCATCTAACTGCAAGTTTCCCAGCTCAAGACACATTGTATTGGCCTTCTTTTAAAGATTCGTTGGGCAAGCTAGAAATCGTAAGTAAAAGTAGAATTGATACTTCTTACGATAGCGAAGACATTACCACAAAAATTATTCGACAAAACATTTTAGTTACCTCTTTCGATACTGGATATTTTCCAATTGCTCCAATTCAATTTCATTTTTCTGACACAATGTTGGAAACCGAACCACTCTTAATCGAAGTAAAAACGGTTGCTATCGACACCAGCAAAGGAATTTATGACATTAAAGAACCTTACCAAGTTCCGTTTAGCTTGTTGAGTTGGATAAAAAGACACAAATATTGGATTGGTGTAATAGCTGGGGTTGTCGCAATTCTCACAGCTATTATTTTGTGGTTAATTTTCAGAAAGCCGAAAGAACAAGTTCTATTTGTTCAAAAAAAACCAAAAATACCTGCACACAAAATTGCACTCAAAAAACTAAAAGACATCGACCATCAAAAACTCTGGCAGCATAACAAAGTAAAACTATACCATAGTTCTGTTTCTGAAATTATTCGGGAATATTTGGAACTTCGATTCGGAATTATTGCAATGGAAAGTACCACCCCAGAAATTATGCAGGCGGTGCAATCATTATCAATTTCTGAAGAGCAAAAAGAGAAATTAAAACAATTACTTACTTTATCTGACTTTGTGAAATTCGCTAAGGCAAATCCGTTGCCCAACGAGAATGAAAAGTGTATGAAAGATGCAGTCGCTTTTATTCAGTCAACAACTTTAAAAGAGAAGAATAAAAATGGCTGATATCGAATTTGCATACAAATATATGCTATGGTTCCTGCTTTTACTACCGCTCGTTTCGGCTTGGTATATATACCGACTGAAGGAAAGCATGCCAAACGTTAAGCTGTCTAGTCTTGCCAATTTTTCTGGACTAAAAACAAGTGGGAAAACTACCTTACGTCATTCCTTATTCATTTTTAGAACCTTGGCTTTGGGTGCACTAATTGTCGCTTTCGCTCGGCCACAATCGTCAACCAATTGGCAAGATGTGAGCACCGAAGGTATCGATATTATTATGGCAATAGATATTTCTGGCAGTATGCTCGCCCAAGATTTTAAACCAAATAGATTAGAGGCTTCAAAACAAGTGGCATTAGAGTTTATCGAAGCGCGGCCAAACGATAGAATTGGCTTAGTAATTTATGCTGGTGAAAGCTTTACGCAATGTCCATTAACAACCGACCACTCAGTACTCAAAAATTTATTTGGCGATATCCATAACGGAATGATTGAAGATGGTACTGCAATCGGATTAGGTTTGGCAAATGCGGTGAATCGCCTAAAAGATAGTGAAGCGAAAAGCAAAGTTGTTATTTTACTCACCGATGGCGTAAATACCGCAGGAACTATACCTCCTGTTACCGCTGCCGAAATTGCTAAAACTTTTGGGGTTCGTGTTTACACGGTTGGGGTGGGCACAAACGGAACAGCACCAATACCTGTTCGGAATCAATTCGGACAAGTTCAAATGCAAAATATGGAGGTAAATATTGATGAGAATACATTAATCGAAATTGCTAAAATGACCGATGGACGTTACTTTCGAGCGACTGACAATGACAAGCTGAAGGAAGTTTATCGGCAAATTGACAAATTAGAAAAGTCGAAAATTAATGTAACCGAATTCCGTAAAAAAAGTGAGGAGTTTAAACCCTGGGCTCTAATTGCTATGCTCTTTTTATTGACTGAATTTTTATTAAAAAACACTTGGTTTAGAAGTATAGTGTGAATAATCTAAGAATGCTACAAGGTTTGAATGATTTAATAAATAACGACATGACAGAAAAGGAAATTTACTTTGAACTGGTGCAACAAGAACAAAAAAAATTACAGTTAGCGTAATCAAATGAAGCGACTTCTAACATTATATCGTTCAACCATTAAAGCATTTACCCCGCTTGTATAGATTCGAAAACATAGAGCAACTGTGGTTCTTACTACTTTTACCTATTTGTTGGGGCGCATACCTGTTCATGATAAAATGGAGAAAGTCGGCTATTCAAAATTTTGGAGATAGCAGATTAGTCGATCAACTCATTCCTTTACGCTCTGCACTTCGAAACAGAATTAAAATCGTGCTTTGGTCTATTGCATTCGTATCATTAATAATTGGACTAGCAAACCCTCAAATTGGCTCTAAAGTGCAAGAAGTTAAACGAGAAGGAATCGATATAATGATTGCTTTAGATCTGTCAAATAGCATGCTAGCTGAAGATTTATCTCCAAATCGTTTGGAACGCTCCAAAAGAGCGATTCATCAATTTATTGGTGAGTTAAAATCAGATCGATTAGGTATAATTGTTTTTGGCGGACAGGCCTATGTTCAACTACCAATCACAACCGATTATGCAGCTGCGAAGTTATTTCTATCAACTATAAATACAGATATTATTCCTACGCAAGGCACAGCTATTGGTGCTGCTATTGACTTAGCAATGGAATCTTTC
This sequence comes from Flavobacteriales bacterium, assembly GCA_016763645.1. Classification (GTDB taxonomy): domain Bacteria; phylum Bacteroidota; class Bacteroidia; order Flavobacteriales_G; family NORP312; genus NORP312. The sequence goes on along the minus strand of JAESTK010000258.1, from coordinate 6,668 downwards.
GACATGGAATCGACAACTAACAAGTCGATTGTTGTGATTTCGGATGGCGAAAACCATGAAGATGATGCAGTAGAATCGGCAAAGACGGCTAATGAGTTAGGAATTATTGTACATACCATTGGAGTTGGCTCACCACAAGGAGCTCCAATACCAATATACCGAGGCAAGCAGCAGAATGGTTACAGAAAAGATAAAGATGGAAGCACTATTATGACCCAGCTGAATGAAGAAATGCTACAAGAAATTGCAATGAATGGCGATGGTGTTTATGTGCATGCCACGAATTCACAAGGTGGTTTAGAGCAAATCTTAGATGAAATAAACAAGATGGAAAAAGTAGAATTCGGTACTAAAGTATTTACGGATTATGAAGATAGGTTTCAGTATTTTATTGGCTCTTCAATAATTCTACTTTTGCTGGAGCAAATTATTTCATCTAAAAAGAGTAAATTATTTTTCTCAAAAAAATTATTTGGAGTATGATTCAGCGACTTCATAGCAACTCTTTGTGCACATTGGATAGAACTCCGATAATTAGTATGGTCACTACACTGCTGTATCACGCAAAGAATTTAAAGAAAGGCGCAAAGTTCGCAAAGCGTATATGATTTAAAAAATGAACGAAAACGATATTTCATACCAAATAATTGGCGCTGCCATAGAAATTCACAGAATTGTAAATAATTTAGATGAATAACAATATTCAAATGCCAACGCTTTGCGAAAAATATTTGCGCTCTTTGCTTGAAATTGAAATGGGTTTCCGCAAACTACCTAGCGCGATTAAGTCCTATTTGAAATCAACACAGTATGACTCACCGCAAACATATATAAGTGCCTTCTTCAAATTCTGCATTTTACTACTCTTACCTATTGTGGCTCCCGCTCAAGTAGAAGACCACATCCGAACGGGTAATAATCTCTACGAGGATGGGGAGTTTGTTAAAGCGGAAGTCGAATACAGCAAAGCGCTTAAGGCTGATGCGAAAAGCTACGAAGGAGCATTTAATTTAGGTGATTCTTATTTCCGACAAGAAAAATACGAGGAGGCTGCCATACAATTTGAGTCTATCGCAGAAGAATCTAAAAATGCAACTACAAAATCTTGGGCATATCACAACCAGGGGAACTCTCTACTCAAAAATGAACAGTTAGATGAAAGTATAGACGCGTATAAAAATGCCTTGAGGAGCAACCCAAGTAATGAAGCTGCAAGATATAATCTTGCTTACGCTCAAAAAATGAAACAGCAAAAACAAGAACAAGAAGACGAGGGAGAAGATAAGGACGAAGACAAAAAAGATAAAGAGGATAAAGAAAAAAAGGATAAAAAAGATGATGAGGGAGATAAAGATGACGAAAAGAAAAACGAAAAGGGAGATGAAAACAATAAGGAAGAGCCAAAACCCCAACCAAATAAGCTATCTAAAGAAGACGCAAAACGATTGTTAGATGCGCAAAAAAACCAAGAACAAAAAACCCAAGAAAAGTTAAGAGAATTCAAAGCAAAAAAAGGAACTAAAGTAAAAATTGAAAAAGACTGGTAAACGATAAATGCACAAAAACAATTACATATCGTACGTTAAAACACTTGGGTTATTTGTAGCGTTTATAATGCTTTGTGGCATTGCTTTTTCTCAACAAAAGTTTTCGGTTACGGTAAACAAAAATACTGTGCAAGTTGGTGAGCGTTTTCAAGTAACTTTTAAAATTATTGGCGATGCCGACTCTTTCGAGCAACCAGTAATGAACCATTTTAACAAACACTCTGGGCCAAACAAATCAAGCAGCAGATCGTGGGTTAACGGTAGAAGTTCGAGTAGTATTACCTATACCTACTTGTTGTCGGCAAGCAAGGAAGGGAAATTTACAATTGGCGAAGCCAAGTTAAAAGCAGGAAAACAGGTTTACAAAACCAAGCCGATAGAAATTACGGTTGTTAAAACGGTCAATAAAAACGTAAATGCTAATCAAAACCCAACTGATTTCTCTCACAATGTTTTTCTAAAGTGCTATACGACTAAAAACAAAGCTGTTGTCGGTGAGCAAATTATAGCTACTTACAAACTATACTACAACATTAACCTATCTAACCTCAACATAAAAGCAGTTCCAGCATTTACCGGTTTTTGGTCTGAGTTAGTTGATTTAGACCCCAATAAAAATAGAAGTACCGAGGTACTAAATGGAGTAAATTACAATGTTGTTATTATCCATAAAAGCGTTTTATTTCCTCAGCGTTCAGGTGATTTAGAAGCCGATGAGTTGGTTATTGATTTGATGGTTCAAGTAAAAGATAATAATCGTGGCGGCAGTATTTTCGACCGAATTATGGGTCGATACAAAAACATCGAGTACCAAATAGAAAGTACTACCCGAAAAATTACTGTCGCGCCCCTACCTTCTTCGGGCAAGCCGACTGGATTTTCAGGTGCCGTAGGGAAATTTTCTTATTCAGTAAAGTTAGATAGAAACCAAGTAAAGGCCAACGAAGCAATCAATCTTAAAATATCAATTAACGGAACAGGAAATTTACAGTTAATTGGCGCACCCCTAATTAATTTTCCAGCAGACTTTGAAGTGTACGACCCAAAGGTAAACAACCGAACAGCTGTTACTTCTTCGGGTGTTTCAGGCAAAAAAGAATTCGAATATCTAATTATACCAAGGCATGGTGGAGATTTCGAAATTCCTGCAATCGAGTTCACGTACTATGATGTAAACAAGAAAAAATACATCACCAAGAAATCTGAAATTTTCAAGATACATGTTGAAAAGGGTGATGATGAAGACGCTTCTGTTTCTAGATTCTCGGGCAGTAATCAATCCGAAATTAACGTAATCGGAAATGATATTAGGTACATCAACACTTCCGATATCGAAGTGCGAGAAAAAGGTAACTTCTTTTTTGGGTCAGGATTGTTTTATGCGTTAATTTTATTTCCAATACTTCTGCTTGTAGGTTTTCTGGCTACGCAAAGTAAATTAGCAGCTTACAACTCCAATACTGCTTTAGTGAAAGGAAAAAAAGCCAATAAAATTGCCACTAAAAGGCTTTCTGTTGCTCAAAAACATTTACAAGATGGCGACAATAGTAACTTTTACGAAGAAATCTTCAAGGCCATTTATGGTTATTTAGGCGACAAGTTAAACATAGATGTAGCGCAACTTTCAAAAGAAAATATCGAGCAATCGTTACTGGAAAAACAAGTTGATTTATCAACCATTGGTACTTTACTCAGCACCTTGAACAATTGTGAAATGGCACGGTTTGCCCCTGTTACTAATATTTCGAAAGAAGATATTTATAAAAATGCTGTAGATGTAATCAGCAAAATTGAAGAGCAGTTAAAATGACACAAAATGCCATAGTAATATCATGTCTCTGCGAAAACTCTTTGCGCTCTTTGCGTGAAATACGGATGATGAGAAATTTACCAATTATATTGCTATTTTTCATGCTTGTAACAAATGTTTTCGCAACAGAACACTATTCTACCATTTTGCAACAAGGCAATACGAGTTACAAAACAGAGAACTACGAAGAAGCGAGCAAGCTTTATACAGAAGTACTAGCTGCTAATTATGAATCTTCGGCACTATATTTCAATTTAGGAAACTGCTATTACAAACTCAACCAAATTCCTGATGCGATTTTAAACTACGAGAAAGCACTAAAGCTAAACCTTGGTAATTCCGATATAAAATTTAACCTAACCATTGCCAACAAGCAAATTACAGACAAGCTAGAAACCATACCAAAATTATTTATTACACAATGGTGGAATAGTTTTACTCAGTTATTTAACATCGATACATGGGCTTGGATTGTCATTCTATCACTTTTATTTGCGGTCGCTCTGTTCGCATTATTTAAATTATCGAATACTGAGTTTACAAAAAAAACAAGCTTTTATGGATTTCTCTTATTACTCTGTCTAACCTTTACTGCCTACTTATCTGGTAGCAAGCAAAAGCAGTTACGCGAAAACAGTACCGAGGCTATTATTTTTGCTCCTTCGCTAACCGTTAAAAGTTCGCCTGCCACTAATAGCCAAGATTTGTTCCTAATACATGAAGGAACAAAAGTGAGCTTACTCGAAACTGTTGACGATTGGTACAAAGTTTCTATCCCTGATGGAAATACAGGTTGGATACCAATATCGGCTGCAAAACAGATTTAACACCAAATTTAATTTGGCGTTTAAATTTTAATTCGGAACAATATTTCACAACACGCACAAAACAAGCAATTTACACTAAACTTCTGAGTAAATGTTGCCTATTTATCTTGTTTACTCATGTTTTTTTCTTATTTTAGTAAACATTCAATAAAAAAATAGCGGGAGATGATGGAAACAATAGCGAACAAGATAAATGTTAGTTTAACGCCAAACTCAAGAATTAGTGAATTAGAAGAAGGACTAAATAATTTTGGACGCGTTTTCTCAGATCACATGTTTGTTGTTGATTATGCTGATGGAAAATGGGGTACTGCCAGTATTCAACCCTACAAAAACCTTAGTTTAAGTCCTGCCACTTCTGCTATTCATTATGGTCAGTCGATTTTTGAAGGGATGAAAGCCTACAAAAACAAAGCTGGAAAAACACTTATTTTTAGACCAACAGATAATATTAAAAGACTTAACATTTCGGCAGAAAGAATGTGTATGCCTGCTATTCCCGAAGATTTATTTTACGATGGGCTTACGCAGTTATTAGAAACCGATAAAGCTTGGATTCCGCCACACGAAGGAACTTCATTATACATTCGTCCGTTTATGTTTTCGACCGACAATTATATTGGGGTAAAACCATCGGACACTTATAAATTCATGATTTTTACTACTCCCGTAGGAGGTTATTATTCCGAGCCGGTAAAAGTAAAAGTAGAAACTCATTATACTCGCTCTGCCAGTGGTGGTGTTGGATTTGCTAAAGCTGCTGGAAATTATGCTGCCTCCCTCTACCCTGCTAAATTGGCACAAAAAGAAGGGTATCACCAATTGGTTTGGACGGATGCCAAAGAGCATAAATACATTGAAGAATCTGGCACAATGAACATTATGTTCGTTATTGGAGATAAATTGATAACTCCTTCTACCTCCGATTCTATTCTTGATGGAATTACAAGAGACAGCGTACTAACTCTTGCAAGAGATTGGGGATACACCGTTGAAGAACGTAAAGTAAGCATAGACGAAGTTGTTGAAGCAGCAGCTACAGGAAACTTAAAAGAAGCTTTTGGAACTGGAACGGCTGCGACTATTGCTCAAATAGCAGTTTTCAACCATAATGGTATCGATTACGAATTACCAGCAATTGAAACCCGTGAATTCTCTAACCGAGTAGGCCAATACCTACAAGATATTAAAAGAGGTAAAATACAAGACAACCACGGTTGGATTGTTGAGTTGTAATTAGCTAAAACGTTTTACAACAAGTTCGGTGTAATAGACAAAAAGGAGTCTGTATTTTTTCAATTAATTATGGAGGAAATTTATGTTTTGTTTATCCTTGTAAAATCAAACAAAAATAGAAATGAGCTCTGCTGGGGAGCAACTCATCAGGGATATGTTTGAAGCCGATAAAAAAGAATTCGAGAGAGTTGTCAGTAGATAACTCTTTTGTTTTTTTAGAGGCTTTTATACCTTTAAAAACCCATCAATAAATTTTATCTTTCTCTGTTCTGAAAGCCCATTGTGGTTCCTCATTTTGTTCTTCAAATCAGCAAAATGTCCATCGATTGCATTTGTTGTATTTGGGATTTTCAGCTCCATATAATCATACCAAGTAAACAGCCATGGCAAGTTCGTTTTTAAGCTTCGATATGCACTTCTTAATCGTTTATGAGTGTAGTGACTCTTTCCTGTTTCTAAATTAATTGTTCGTTCTTTCAGGTAAGTATTCCACTTAAGATACCAGTCATTTAACGCACCTTGAAACGATTCTTTATCTGTCCATTTTAATAAAGATACAACCTCCTTTAACTCAATGGAGACAAGTGTTTTTGGATTCTTTGTAATATACCTTCGGATAATAGCTACTTGATGAAACTGACACATTTGAACAGGTAAATTAGCTAACGACTGCACAAGACCTTTACGTCCATCACAGACAACCGATTTGATAGTGTAACCCAATAATTCTAGATCCTTTAACCCTTGGAGATACAATACGTTCGTTTCATTTTTTACGTAGTATTTGAGAAGATTTTCTTTGCTTATTGCATCCTTAAATAACATCACACCAAAGCTTCTTCCCCAGTATGTAGTGTCCATTAAAACCACAACAGATTTACCTGCTTTTTTAGGCAGGACAACTTGATGTAAATCAATCTTTCTCTGGATGGTTCTTTTAGAGCAATTATACCTCTGTGATAACTGAAAGTATGTTTGTTTTCCTTCTTGATATTCTTGCCAAAGAACAGCTGGTTCTACTCTTTCTCCTCCCAGAAATTGACGAAAGCAAACATGACATTTGTACTTCTGTTTGCCATTTCTAAATCCAACTTTCTTGGTAATTCTACTGCCGCAATTAATGCACTTTTTTTATTCATAACCTTTGATTGGCTTCAAAGCTAAATATATCAACGGTTTCCAGTGTTTTCAGACTCCTTTTTGTCTATTAAGCCTACATTTACATTAGCGGATTGAATAGCGTTTAAT
>JAESTK010000339.1 GCA_016763645.1 Flavobacteriales bacterium | reverse complement strand
TTTTCCATGTCTGTACTACGCATGATACAAAAGTAGAAATGCCAATCGGAAATAAAAAGACGGGGTTCGTAGGATGCTTACTTAGTATGTGCTATTAATTATTTAGAAGTTATACCGCCCACCGATACCACCTTGAAACCAAAAGGCAAATGGATTATCCGCAATTTCCATAAATAGAGTAGCATCTGCGAAAACTGTAATGGGTACATTTGGTATAATATATTCCAAGCCAACAACGCCATCTGCACCGAGGTCGATATTGGTTACTCGGTTTTCTGTGGAATAGTACCAATTATCATCGCCATTAACTTTGTATCGGTAATCGTACACAAATGTTTGATACCGCACTTGACCTCCAAAACCGTAGTACCATTGTAATCCTTCAATGTCGTCTTCTAAGAGGTTTTGTTGAAATAAATAGTGAACTTGAACCCCTAGCGGTGTGGAGGCTTTAGAGCCTAAGTAGTCGAACTTTTTATAACCATATTTTTGATTATCATACCAATTGTCGAATTGCTTGTCGTAATATTTGTTATTTCTAAGAAGACTTGTTCTGCCTACTGATAACTCTAATGACCTTGAATTATTTAAGTATTTTTTTAAAGAAATTCCACTTGGGTCGCCTAATCTAATTCCGATTCCCCAATTTAACTCATCTGTAGCGATACTAGTATTCGATTTTTTTGTTGTGCTCTGGTGATTAGTCTCGGTATTGCTATGTTCGGTAACGTATTTGGCACTTACGTAACCCTCATTTCCGTTGTACTTTACTTTCCACCAATCACCATCTTTACTAAGTATTTTAACTTCTTCGTTGCTAGGTATTGATGTAATAACTTTGTGGTGAGTCCCTTTTCCTTCACGAAGATTTATCCCATTATTGGAGTTAATATATCCTGTTTGAGCTAGTCCAATTTGGATATTGAATAATAGTACACTTAAGATAATTATAATTTTTGATAGTTTCATAGTCCTGTTTCTTTTAATATTCGTCATTAATTCTTCTTTTGTTTCTGTAGATCCTTTTTTAAATTTTTAAGGGTCTTTTTTACTCCTTTCTCCATTTTATTTTCGAGTTTTTTTGCATCATTTAGCAGCCACTTTAAGTCTAATTCGTTGCTTTTAGATTGCTTATGGGTCTTTGTTTTTTCATTATAGATAACCTTATCATACTTGATTAGAACAAGCTCAGTTTCATTAGCCGAAAATTTCACTTTTCCTTTTGTAACTATTAACTCAACTTCATCATCATAGGCTTTTAGATTAAATGCTGTCCCTAAAACTTTTGTTTCGGTGTTTCCCGCTACTACAATAAATGGGCGAGTAGGGTTTTCGATTACTTCAAAATACCCTTCACCGATAAGGATAACCCTGCGTTCAGAACCTTCAAAATTTTCGGTATAAGTTAAGTTGCTGTTTTGATTAAGTGTTACAGAGCTACCATCAGGAAGATGGACGACTTTAATGTTGTTAATGGCAACAAGTTCTATTGTTTCAACACTATTTAAAGTTAGGTTGGCGAGATATCCAAATCCGATTAGTAATATAATTGAAGCAGCAACCCTAACCCATTGTTTTTTCCAAAGGGGAACAACAATAGTAGAATTTTGCTTTGTGTTAATTTTTGCTTTAAACATCTCCCATTCTTCATGGGTATTTGGGTCAAATGTTTCGAAAGAATTTTCTGTAGTTTTTAAAAGCTTAGTTGCTTTTTCGAATTGAAGTTTGTTATCACTACTTTCGCTAATCCAAGTGTCCAAAACTTGACTTTCTTCGGTAGAAATTTCTCCTACAATTTGTTTGATAATTAATGTCCAATGTTGTTGCTCCATAGCGAAAGGAATTACTACCTTCTGTTGTAACACAGATTAAAAAGGATTTACCCCTAAAAGAAATTGAAAAAACTTTTAATCAAATAAAAGGAGGGATAGCGTAAAGAATAAGCTTATTCCAATAAGGAACTGAGACTTCAAATCATTTCGAAGTCGTTCTAAAGCGATACTCATTTGATTTTCAACGGTTTTCACCGATATGTCGAGGTGTTCTGCAATTTGTCGATATTTCATTCCTTCGGATCTGCTAAGTACAAAAATGGCTTTGCATTTTGGCGGTAGTTTTTCTATCGAAGCCTTCACTTTTTCTTGAAGTTCGTTTGCATCCATAGTTTGATCTACTACATTTTCGCTTGGTTCGATACCCGAATTTTCAAAACTTATATTGCGGCTATTCTTCTCTAGCCAATTAATTGATCGGTTCGCTGTTGACTTAATCAAATATCCTTTTAATGACGTATTCCAATTGACTGTATTACGGTTTTGCCATAATCCAATAAACACATCTTGAACAATATCTTTTGCGTTGTCTCTATCATTCACAATATTGTTTGCGATGTTGCACAGCATTGCGTGGTGCTTAAGAAATAAGGGTTCTATGTTGTTAATTTCTGATTGCACTATACTGCAGCTACGCTAATTTCCCTTGGCTGATACTTAGCCGAAACATCTGCAATAGCTTTAATATGTTCAGGCGTTGTGCCACAACAACCACCGATAATATTTATTAAGTTTTCTTTTAGAAAGACTTCAATTTGAGCAGCCATATCTTCCGGAGATTCATCGTATTCTCCAAACTCATTAGGCAACCCAGCATGGGGTGAGCGCTGACCATAAATTCAGATTTATTGGCGAGTACCTGTAAATGTGGGCGTAATTGCTTTGCGCCTAATGCGCAGTTAAAGCCAACGCTTAATAATGGAATATGCGAAACTGAGATAAGAAAAGCTTCGGCAGTTTGTCCTGATAAAGTACGGCCACTGGCATCGGTAATCGTTCCAGAAACCATAACTGGGAGGGTTGTTCCTAATTCTTCTTGTAATTCATCAATAGCAAATAGTGCCGCTTTAGCGTTAAGCGTGTCGAAAACGGTTTCGACCAATAGTAAATCGGATCCACCTTCAATTAGCCCTTTCGTTTGCTGACGATAGGCAACACGTAATTCTTCGAACGTAATAGCCCTAAATCCGGGGTCATTTACATCTGGAGACGTAGATGCGGTACGGTTTGTTGGTCCAAGAGAACCAGCGACAAACCGAGGTTTGTTTGGCTCTTTAGCCGTGAACTCATCTGCGGCTTCGCGAGCTAACCTAGCTGATTCGTAGTTTAGTTCGTAAACAATGTCTTCTAGGTAGTAATCAGCTTGAGCGATGGTAGTTCCGCTAAAAGTATTTGTTTCTGCTATATCTGCTCCAGCGGCAAAATATTCTCTATGAATGTCTTTAATAATATCGGGACGAGTAATTGAAAGTAAGTCGTTGTTTCCTTTTAATGGGTGGTCAAAATCTTTAAAACGCTCTCCACGAAAGTCTTCTTCTTCTAATTTATGACGCTGAATCATAGTGCCCATTGCACCATCGAGTATTAGGATGCGTTTCTCTAAAATTTCTCTGATATCAGCCATTATTGTTTGTTGTATTTTCTGATTACTAATGCAATAGTGCCCATAACGAGGTAGGGAACAATCATTAAAAAGATGATTCCTTTATTTAGCCCCTCAGCTTGTTTTTCGCCAGCAGATTCTGCTACTGCTTTGCACATGGCACATTGGCCTAATGCGTCTGCCGAGACCAACGTAAACAGAATAACGATTGAAAGAAAAATCAGGTTTTTAGGTGGCATTAAACAAAGGTAATTCAATCTAATAATATGGCGAAATCATTAGGTAAACAACTACTCCGCTAATGGCAACATATAGCCACAGTGGAAATGAAAACCGAACTAGTTTTTTGTGTTTTTCAAGTTGGTTAGTGGCTCCGTACATGAAGGCATACAACACAAACGGAATTACGGCAATAGACAATAATATGTGTGTGATGAGGATGAAAAAGTAAATATATTTTATGCTTCCTTCTCCTCCAAAATGGGTGGTTTCACTTGTCGCGTGGTAGGATACATACATCAGTAAAAAAGAAACGGATAAACCCATGCACAACTTAATAAGTTTTTTGTGGAGTTCGTAATTTTTTAGTTTTACAGCCACCAATGCGCTAATTAACGTTATTGCGGTTAATCCATTAACGGAAGCGTAAATTGGTGGCAAAAAGGATAAATCATATCCTTCTATTTTAACACCAAACAATGCAGCAACAGCAATTGGAAGTATGATGGAAATAAATAGAATTAACCGCTTGTACTTGGCTTCTTGAGAAACGGATTCTTTCATTATTTAGGAGGGTTTTTTGTAGAGTTTAAGGAACTTTACAGCGTTTATTAAGTCGTTAACTTGGTTTGAGTTTGTGCCATCGAAAAAACCTCTAATATGCTGTTCTTTATCTATTAACACAAACATTTCTGAATGTAAAAAACCACCCGGTGCAAGTACATCTTCTTGCGTTGGGATTAAATAAGAATTTACCCCCATTTTATAGAGGTCTTCTTTTTTTCCGGTAACAAAATGCCATTTGCCTTTTATAGCACCATACTCTTTAGCGTATGTAGCAAGAACTTCAACGCTATCATTTTTAGGGTTTACAGTATGCGATAAAATCTTGATATCGTCCATGCCCCTAAATCGTTCTTGAACAACCATCATTTGGTTAGACATTTCAGGGCAGATACTCCCGCAGGTAGTAAAAAAGAAATCAACAACAACAATATTTCCTAATAGAGAGTCTTGTGTTATTATTTCTCCATATTGATTTGTAAATGAATAATCGGAAACGGTGTGTTGAATAGTATCACCATTTACAACATCATATTCGCCTAAATAGGGAAGTGGTTTGTGTTTGTGAACTCCCTGCGCCAAAAAAACGTAGATGAGAGAAGGAAGCACTAAGATGAAAAATAGGATACTTAGTTGCTTAATTCTTTTAGTCATAAAAGGACAGAAAAATGATAATGTATAAGAACCCTAATATCTCCAATCAACATCGAAAATATACGAAGCTTCGGTTAAAGCAATAAAAGCTAGGTAAAGAATAAAAGTAATGTATGGAGCAAGAACTAGCCATTTTGTGGCTTTTTTCTCGTGGCCTAGGTGCATGAATTCCATTACAATTAGGCCAGCCTTAAATATGGTCATAATGATGAAACCCCATTTAACCATTTGCCAAGTGATTGTTCCTCGTTCTGATAAATAAACCCCCATAGCTACTTCAACTGCAGTTAAAAGAGTAAGAACAGCAGTAACTATCCAAACTTTTTTTCTGATTTTAACACCGTACTCTTCATCATGATACGCTGATAAAGCGTACTCATTATCTTTAATTAAATCGTCTCTATTCATGATATATTATATTAAGTAGAAGAATGTAAATACGAATACCCAAACTAAATCAATAAAGTGCCAGTATAATCCTGTTTTTTCAATCATTTCGAAATGACC
>JAESTK010000257.1 GCA_016763645.1 Flavobacteriales bacterium | reverse complement strand
AGAACCCCCAGTTACAGTCAAATCAATTGAGCCATCATTAACTCCATCGCATGATTCAGGAGTAGGTACAGCGGTTAAAGTAATATTTGCAATTACTGTAACGCTTGTGGTTGCAGTAGAAGAACAGGCACCATCAGTTACTGTTACAGAAACATTAAAAGTTCCAGCAGTAGTAAAGGAGTGAGTTTGAGAATCATTAGTTCCACTAGACGTATTTCCGTCATCAAAATCCCAATCATAAGTTGGACCACCCATGCCACCAGGGTCAGGAGTTGAGCCAGTGCCATCAAATGAAAAACTATTGCTCGAAACGCATCCACTGCCTGTTGCAGTTAAGGCAGCAACTGGACCAGGTCCGGCAGCTATAACTGCGGAGATTTGAACGATACAACCTGAATTATCATCAGTAACAACAACCGTATATGTTCCTGGAGCTAAGCCAGAAGGATCTTGTCCTGTTCCCGCACCATTATCCCAAGAATATGAATAAGACCCTGTACCTCCTGATACGGATAAGTCAATTGACCCATCAGCGAGTCCAGCACAAGTTTCATCGGTAGGAGTAGCGGTCAAAATCGGTATTGCCCCAACATTAATTGTTTGTACTGTTGTTGCACAGCATGTTGCATCATCGACATCGCAAATCGTTAATTCAACATCATAAGATCCGTCAGATGCCCACACCACACCAGAAGCGTCTTCGTCAGTCGAACTGGAAGGTGAACCACTTGGAAAAGTCCATGCATATGTATATAATGGAGCCCCCATAGTTGTCCCCGAAGAACCAGTATTACTAAAGCTGTAACTATCACCCTCGCAAGGTCCTCCTGAAGTAGAAAAACTTGCTGTGGGCAAATCGGCACACCCTGCAGGAGGAGACAAAGGAGGTGGTGAAGTATCAGTATAATTACATGCGCCACCTTCTGCACCTGTTACAGTTGTACTTGTAATTTGAGCATCGGTTGTAAAAGTTACATTGAAGCAAAAGTTATTTGGATTGCCGCAATCCCCACAGTCTGCATCAAAAGAACCCACGGCATCATTAGGTGCAAAAGGAGGATTGCTTCCAGATGAGAAAGTTAAAGACCCTCCCATAACGCTTCCATTTGCTGTAGGGGAAACTGTGGTCATTGTTCCTCCAGCTGGTCCAGCTCCCATAACGTTTCCAGATTCACAATTTTGACCATTAAATGACAAGCCCCCATCACAATAGGTGTAAGTATTGGTTAACGAAGACGTGGAGGTGCTAATGATGTTAGCCCCACCTACATCAAATGTAAAACCTGTTGTTACATCCCAATTTGGGCTTAACCCAATACAGAAATTAACGGTGTAAGTATATGTTCCATCCCCATTATCTGTGGCATTTGTAATATTAAGAGACCCTCCATCACAAGCATTGACACTCGAATAGGTTAAAAAGCCCAATAAGATAAGAATGAATAATTTGAAGTTAGATTTCCGCATCTGGTAAAGGTTTAGGTTTAGGTTTTTATCACCACGATAAAGACGTTTGCCGATTAATAAGGTTGCCTCGTGGCAAGCGAAAGTATTAAAATAATTTTATTATTTTGCCGATTCATTTAATAAAACAGGCTAAAAAATGAGTGTATTTCGTACTCTGATTGTTACTACACTGTTATGTGTTGAAGCGATGACGGTTTTTACACAAATCAATGGGGAGAGAACAGATAGCTATCCTGCTGGATTTTCTATTGTGTCAGATACTAATTTTGTTGTTTTTGGCACATCAAATCAGTTGGCATCGAGTCAAATGGGATATGTTGCCATGCACGATTCGTTAGGTAATTTATTGTGGAGTATAGTACTTGGCGACTCGTTAAATGACTTGCTTAAAGGTGTTTTAGTTAAGGATTCTGTCATGTACTCAATTGGAACATCATGGGTGTACGGTCAAGATAACCCAGATTTTTCGGTTACAAAAATATCCAACGATGGAATCGAAATTTGGTCTAAAACATACGGTTCGTTACTATATGATGTAGGTGAGTTGATTTCTAATTATGGAAATGAAGCCATGCTAATTGGTGGTATGACTAATTCATTTGGAACGTTAATGGAATCAATTTTAGTGATAAAGCTACAAGGGAACGGACTTGTAGATTGGGCTAAAGTATACGGAGATAACGGTATTGATCATGTAAAACAGGTTAAGGTACTTGATAATGGAAAAATTGTAATAGTTGGCCAAACTTCTTCTGCCGCTTTGGGAGAAGAAGATGCGTTGATGATTATGCTAGATTCGCTTGGAGAAATTGAGTGGACTAGAGTTTATGGAGGGGCAGAGAATGATGCATTTAGTGATGTAATTGAATACAACGGTTATTATTATTGTGTAGGTTTTACCGAATCGGTCGGGTTTGGTAACAAAGATTTATGGGTTACTAAAATAGATGATAATGGAAACTGGATATGGTCTAAAATCGTTGGTGATTGGTTACATGAAAAAGGAACAACCGTAGTTGCTGGAAATAATAATGACATTTTGATTGGCGGATACAAACAATCTGTTTCGGGGTCGGTAGATGATATGATTTATGTTTCTATTTCTGAAAATGGAACGATGAATTATAATTACTCAATTCGCGTTCCGAATCAAGAATATACTACTTTGATTGATGTAGCTGATAAAATTTTTGTGGGAGGACCTGCCTTAGATTCAATATGGAATATTCAGTTATATATTTTAGATAGCTTGAACATGGTTTGCGACAGTACAGAAAGTACACTTCTAATAGGAGATGCGTCCATTACCGCATTTCCTCTTTTTTGGTCTGCACAAGATGTTACAAATCAAATAAATACGCAAACTCACTCAGGAATGGTAACACCAATTGATTCTTTAGTTATTCCACTCAATGTATGTTATAATAGGAGTGAAATGCAAGATACAAATGTGGTTGATACATTAGGGATTGACTATTTGTCAAACAATCAAATTCTGATTTATCCAAACCCTAATACGGGAAACTTTTCAATTTTAGGATTAGGAACAGAAAATACGACTATTACACTAATAGATATTCGAGGAAAGACTGTGGTAAAAGAAAAATTGTTATCAGATAAATTGATTATCGAAAACTTATGTAAAGGCACTTATTTTATAAGAGTGATGAATAAAAAGGTAATTATCACAAAAAAAATAGTTGTTTTGTAATTGATGGGAATAGACAAAAGGGCCAAGACTATCAAAGTCGAATTGTATGAAGGAATCGATTAAATTTCTACTCTTAATTTCGTTTGTTGAGGGAGCTATGGTTATGGCAACAGAATTATTGTCTGCTAAAATGATAACCCCATACTTTGGTGCTACGGTTCCTGTTTGGAGTTCAGTTTTGGGAATTACCATGTTGGGTTTAAGTTTAGGGTATTTTGTTGGAGGACGAATATCTGTTAGTAAGAGGTCGAAAGATATCTTATATCGCATCATTCTTGTAGCGTCAATCCTTACGTGTTTATTGCCAGTAATTGGTCCTGCGATTATGGATAAATTAATCGAAATTGAAGATTTTAGAATTGCAGCAGTATTATCCAGCCTACTATTTATTTTGCCAGTTATGTTTTGCTATGGAATGGTACCTCCACTAGTTATTCATAAAATTTCTAGCGATATAGATGATGCAGGGACAAAAACGGGAAGAGTATATGCTGTGTCAACAGTTGGGGGAGTGCTTATGACATTGTTAACTGGTTTTTACTTGCTGCCCGAAATAGGAATTCGACATACAGCTATTATTGTTGGGGCTGTTTTTGGTTTGTGTGCTGTATATTTTTTATTAAAATCGAAAAGCCTGTTGACTGCGTTGGTGGTTTTATTTAGTTATTTTTTAGTCTCCTTTTTTAGTCTCAGTCAATTGAATAGAGAAATTACAAATCCAGATTTTGCTGAAGTGTATTCGACAAACACCCTACATGGCAGTATGAAGGTAATAGACTATAAACTGAAAGAAACAAGAGCTCTTTATAACAATAATATTTCACAGAGCTATATGCACCTCCCTACTGGTCGCTCTCAATGGACTTACGTACATCGATTAGCAACTTACACTTCTTTTTTGCCAGCGGGCTCAGAAGTTTTTCTAGTGGGCTTAGGCGGAGGTAATTTAGTAACAGAGTTTAACCTTCTCAAATTTCAGGTTGATGTGTGCGATATAGAACCTCGAACTGTTGAAATAGCTCGAAACTATTTCGGTATGCCAGAGCCAAGGTCAATAACTATTGACGATGCAAGGCATAAAATAAATAATTGCCAACATCAATATGATTTAGTCGTTTTAGATGTTAGCGCAGGAGAAATACAACCGAGTAACTTATATACGGTAGAAGGGTTTTCTGCGATAAAAAAAATGCTAAAAGAAAACGGGGTTGTATTTATTCATTATCCAACGGTGATGGGCGGGGAGGAAGCACTAGCGTTAAAATCCATATTAAAAACAATGGAAGAAGTAGGTTTTAAAGTAGGGTTAATAAACACAGGACCTTATCCTGATATTATTCGGGAGCAATTTGTTGTAGCCTCATTACACGATTTCAATTTAGAACAGCAAAATTTTGATAGACGTCTTCCTTTTGCTGAGCCATTTGGTTTCGTGACTTCAGGAGATTTTATGTTAGATGATTTTGATTATTCAAAGGGTTTAATTTTAACTGATGATATGCCTATTATGGATGAATTGCATTATGGAATTTCTCAACGACATCGTAAAGATGGGATTAATGTTACCGTAAAGGGAATGCTTAATTCTGGTCTGAAAATGTTTTAATAACCCTTTATGAAATTGATCGCTTAACAAATATCTCACTACGCTAGCGGTTAGCGTAATGTATTAAAATTAGCATTTTTGAATCCTAATTTTTACATTTTCTGGTAATCAATTGCTGCAGTTCCGGCTCCCGGTATATATCTGAAACTTCAGTTAACGCTGAATTTTTGTTGTTTTGGCTTGGTCATAAATCAGCTCAATGGCGGCTATTGATTTTAGCCCTTCTTCACCTTCAACCATATCAACATTTTCGCCCTTCAGGTGTTTTATCATTTGTGTTACTACCTTATCATGATTCGAGCTGGTGCCTTGATATTTCCCATAAGAGTTTGGTTTATCATCGAAATCAATACCTTCTTCTAATGGGTAATCTTTAACGTCCCAATAGTCAATTTTATTAAGGTACTTTCCACCAATTTTCACTGTGCCTTTTTCTCCAATAATGGTAACACTTCCTTCGTAGTTTTTGTTATAAACTGATGTAGTCCAATTGATTGACCCGATTATGCCAGAGCTAAATCCTAGAGAAGCTATTCCGCAATCTTCTATTTCGATGGTATGTGTTAATGTATCTGTTATTACTTGTGCACCTGAAATATTTCCAAACCAAAAAACCAACAAGTCAATAAAATGACTGGCTTGTGTGTATAGCGCACCACCTTCCGTTTTTATTTTACCTCTCCATGGAGAATCGCTATAATATGCATCGTGTCTGTTCCATAAGATGTCACATTTTACCATTAAAATTTTTCCTAAATGATTTTCAGAAAGTGCATCGTCAACCAATTTTACGGGCACATTGTACCTATTTTGCATTACTACATACAGCTTTCGGTTTACCTCTGTGGCTTTGTCAATCATTTTTCGACAATCAATAACACTCAACGCCATCGGTTTCTCTACTAATACGTTAAACTTTTTTTCGAGTGCTAAGATTGCCATTTTACAATGTAAATGGTGAGGTGTGCAAACGTGAATTATGTCAGCTTCGATATCGTTTAACATCGATTCTAACGATTCGAAATAAGGAACATTATCGTATTTTGCCGAAAGGGTTCTACCTGCTTTCTTATCAATATCACAAATAGCAACTAACTCTGTATTAACGTTGGCATCAACCACTGCAACGTGTCGGTTTCCGATGCTTCCGCAACCAATAATAGCTATTTTTGTTTTACTCATTGTGAACTCAAAAGTAGTTAAACAATCAGTTTTAAGGCATAGAAACGAAATTGTTTCTTATTTATTTGCTCGCCTGTTTAACATCTCTTAACACAATTCTGCCACCTTGGCTACAACATTATTGGAGGAACGATTGTTGATGTATTTTGTGAAAATGGAACAGATGAGATACAGAGTAAGTTGGTTAGATTATAGCAAGAAAATATTACAAAAAGTAAGTTTCGATGCGTTGTTATTTACGAAAGAATTGAACAAGGCTATTAACATTTTAACACCAAAAGAAATAGCAGCACTAGAAAAATGGGTGTACGAAACCTTTAGTTTGAATCTTGCCCTTGAAGCCGTGAAATTGCTAAGGAATAAATGAACTTTACAAAGTTTCCTTCAGCCAACGGTAAAATTCACGTTGCCAAATAAGGCTATTTTGAGATTGTAAAACCCAATGGTTTTCGTTTGGAAAGTACAACAATCTACTTTTAATTGTTTGCCACAATCATTGTCCAAACTGACAATGATTGATAATAAGGTTGGAATGATGAGTCAGAGGACGTTATCTGTTCCTCCAATTAGTTGGGTTTTCGGAGGTGTGAAATACGGCAAGAATTGTAACGGTTTTGTTTTCAAAAGTATAATGAAGTCCGTAAGGGAATTTCCTCATAAAAGCAACTCGTACATTTTTGTACTTGGTTTCTAGTTTGTTTGGGTTTTTATGAATGTATTTTTTTGTAGCAAACAATTCGGCTAAAAATCGTTTAGCGAGAGGCTTTCGAATGTTTACGTACCACTCCGTTGCTTTATCAATATCTTTTCCGGTGTCAGTTGTAACGACTAATTTATAAGCCATACTTAGCTTCTACGTCATTTATCGTTAGGTCAAAATCAATAGCTTTTTCTGGGTACTGTTTTAAATCTTGTATTCGTCTTTCTACTTCATCCATCTGCCATTGAGGGATATCTTCATTCGGTACCGAAACATAATCTAATGTTTTAATAAACTCCAGAAAGGTTTTAAATCTACTTTCTTGTATGTCTAATGTAATTTTCATGGTGTGATAAAATTAGTCGATACGACCTGTATATACGCAAATATAGTGAATTTGTTGGCGAGCTTGTGCAGTGACATCTCGACAGTCCACTAATAACAGTATGGGACAGAGAAAACTTTACAAAGTTTCCTTCAGCCAACGGTAAAATTCACGTTGCCAAATAAGGCTATTTTGAGATT
>JAESTK010000256.1 GCA_016763645.1 Flavobacteriales bacterium | reverse complement strand
CAATATGGTAATCGCATTTATATATCACATGCGATTGTTTTTTATATTTGCTCATACTTCACAAATATAGGCATAGCCTCAATTACATTACCACCTGCAAAGCAGGTGGTTTCTTAAGGTAAAATAAAAAGAGTCTCTTTTTTGTCTAAATTGCTATTAGATAGCACAAATTCGAAACTGTCGATGTTCGGCTTTCGCAATCCTATTTGGTGCGAGTAAAATGCCTTTTCGAATATATCATTGAAACTTAGCTGGTATTCCTTTTCAAAATATGCCATATAAGCTTCGTAATGAATCTTATTTGTGTTACTCAGTAAGAATATTCGATAGTTGCGCCCCACCCTACTCAGCAAATCGATTCGCTGTCTTGGTAAGTCGAGAAGCATGGCGTTCCAAGCATTAATTATTTCTGTAGTAGGTGTCTTTTCCGGAAGTACTAATTTTATTGTATTGATAAATTCTTGTGGTAAAATGTTACCTGTTTCTAGGTCGTTAAACAAATTATTTTGCTGAAATTGAGAATATAATTCATCAAAATTTGTTAGCCCCAACTCTTTAAATGCATTTGCTGTTTTGTGGTAATCGATATTGAGAATTACCCCTCCAAGATCGAAGATGATGTTTTTGATGTTGTTAACGGCCATTATACTTACTAAAAGTTGCTTATTTGGGGGCAAATATGTAAAATTGCAGCCTTATTTAGAACTAATAATTCTAAAGGGCCTATAACTCAGTTGGTTAGAGTATCTGACTCATAATCAGTAATTAATGTTTTTTATGACGTTAATATTCAGTTAGTTATAAGTTTATGGGGGACGAAAATAGATGTTTTGCAAACATTTTGCAAACTTTTATAATCGAAACGTTCTTTTAATGTAGGTAGTTGTTTAAAGTTTATACTTTTGACAAAATGGGCCCTTAGCTCAGTTGGTTAGAGCACCTGACTCATCAAATTAACGGTGACACCAGGAAGAAATTTCTGGTTGCAAATCGGATTAATTCAGGGAAACCTTTAAAATGGCAATCCTGAGCGAAGCCGTACAAGCGTGTACGGAACGTGCAGAGACTAGTTGGTGTGTAACGCTTTACACGTAATACAACATTAACGTCCGACACCTGAACAAGTAATGTTGAAGGTGGTGATATAGTCCACGCCTTGAGGAAACTCTTGGATAAGTGAATCAGGGGGTCGAAGGTTCGAGCCCTTCAGGGCCCACAACTACTTAAATAAGGCTTTACGAGAAATCGTAGAGCCTTTTTTATGTTTTATTCTCAGATTTTCTTTGATTTTTTAAGTTATTCAGTAAAGATTATGTCTATAATAAGGAAACAAGACACGATACATATTAGTTACCCAGAATTCATGGATATTCTGTTATCCAACAATAAGGCATTACCATCTGAATCTGATAACGAAAAATTTTACGTTCCTTTAGATACTGCTTTTGAGAATAATGAAAAGTTAGGTTCAGGATTCGTAAAGATGTTTCAAATTCGAAAGGACATATCCATTAATGTTACCAAGTTTAAACTTATTAAAGATACTCATATAGAGAATATTTGTGAGGAACCGATGGTTGGTTTTCATTTTATTCTGGGGGGTGAAGCAAGAATAGATTTAGGTAGAAAGAATAACTTTTACAGGTTCGTGAGAAAAGGGGAATGTTCGATGAGTATTATTCCTTCAGGAGTAGTAAATTATGAACTTAAGAAGATAGATAATGAGAACCTTTATTTTGTAGCAGTATTGTTTCCATTTGCTGCGTTTATGGAATTTGCAAAAGAGTATCTCGAATATCTGCCTTCTGAAATCAAGTCCTCTTTAATAAATTCAACAGATTTCTTTCAATTTGTTTGTTCTATAGACTCGGAACTTTCCTACTCGTTAAATAGCTTGTTGACAAGTAACCTTGAGGGGGCCTATCAACTTTTGTATGCAGAAAGTAAAGCAACAGAATTCATTTTGTATTTCATTCGACATCTTGTAAAAACAGCAACGATGGATAATCTGTTAGATGCTAATCAAGATGAGCTAGATGTCGTATATAGGGTCTGCTGAGAAAGTAGTTTTATTGAGTTAAGTAGTTATTAGTCAAGTAATTAACTAGTATATTTGTTTGATTTTCATTGAGTAAGAGCAAGGTTTTCCGTATATTTAGCCAAACAAGTTTGCACTTATGATAAGATATATTCCAGAAAATCAATTAAGCATAGAGGACTGTGTAAAGAATGCAAAAAATATCAACAAGAAATATACACGTATAAATCATGTATAGTAAATGATAGAGAAATCACAATTTTACTCAAAGAAGGCTGTGGAATAAGGAGTATATCAAGAATTTTACAGATTTCTCCCACTACGACAACCAGCAGGATTCTATTAATTTCGAATCGTTTAAAACCATCGATGATAGCAATGGGAAAAGAATATGAAGTAGATGAGCTATGTACTTACATTGGAAACAAAGGAAGAAAAAGATGGGTGGCGTATGCTTTGGAAAAGAAAACCAAGAAAGTCGTTTCGTTTGTTGTTGGAACAAGAACGAAAAAGACGCTTGAACTTGTAACGAAAACGCTTATTCTCTCTAATGCGACCAAAATATTCACAGATAAACTGAATATTTATAAGAGCCTAATTCCCCCTGAAATTCATACTACGAAGCAATATAGTATCAACCACATTGAAAGAATGAATCTCACACTCCGAACTCATTTGAAAAGGTTAAATCGAAGAACGATTTGCTATTCTAAAAGTATATTAATGTTAGTTGCTTGCTTGAGGATTTACTTTTGGGGATGATTATATAAAAGTTATCACCATTCATGGAAAGTATATAGAAAAATTTTATACGAATATAAAATCTAGGTTTATATTTGGAGTAATATTCTAATTCAAATGTAAATTCAGAAATGAATCGAATAAAGGTGGTATTGAAGGAGCAAGGGCGATTTGCAAGACTATTACTTACGAGATACGCTTCTTACAGGTAACTTAGATAGTATGATACCGTGCTTGAAACCGATGATGGTACCGTTGCCAAAATGCAATTAAGCTCTGTTTACACAGAAAATGAGCAATATACAGAGGCACGCGGTGTGTTAACTGATTTAACCGACCCTTTGTTCGATAGCTATGTATAATACAAAACGTAATAATCGACCTTAACGAACGAAACGTATGAAGACTTGTCATGCTAATTTGTTTTAAGTGAGAACGGGATTTGATTGTTTTGAAAGCAAAAATTCATCGACATATTGTTGAGCTTTGGCACCATTAGTACAATTAGTTTGTGTCAAAATTGCTACTATTAAGTGTGTCGAATCAATATCTTGTTTTCCGCCCTTTAGAAGGTTTTTCAAGAAATTGATAATCTTAATTTCCCTTCCAGTATCGCTTAACTTTATCTTAGTATCTAAGATCGTCTCATGTTCATATTGAGTATCGAGAAGCTTTCCAATTGCCGACTGAACTATTCCAGCACTGTCTTTTAATTTATCTCCTTTAAACCCTCCTAAATACGTTTCGGTGGTTTGAGAGTTGTCATGCCCTGCGAGTTCAGTTATAACTGATGTGGGAACGCCATTTTTCTGAGCAATTGAGAAAAATGAATGGCGTCCTACGTAGGTACTAAATGAGGATGAAATTCCAGCCAGTTTTGCCAACGATTTTAATCTTCTGATATGGTTACTCCTTTTATTACGAAACTGTTCATGAATTATTTGATGATCTTCACTGTTCGCAACATTTTCCAAAATTGGAAATACTAAATCAGAATCTACTTTATTAAGTAAATAATAGTCGGCAATTTTCATCGCAGTCGAAGAAAGTTCGATGTTAAATGGCTTGGCTTCTGTAGCCCATCGTGTTTTTCTTCTTTTGTATTTTAAGATGCCATTTTTTATTTGATATACTCGGAGAAAAGCTAAGTCTGCAAAATTCATTCCCCAACATTCGAAACAAAACTTAAAGTAATTGTGATGATGCCATAATTTTGTTTCGGGCGTTAACTGTAATTGAAATAATTTGGCAATTTCTGAAGATTCTAAATCTCTATGGGTAGTTCTCTCTTTCTTAATGCTATACCCATATCTCCCAAAAGGGTAGTGTTCTTGAGATAGTTCATTACTATTGTCGTTAATCGCTAGGTTATAGACTCTCCTAATTTCCTTTAGTCTAAATGCCAACCCATTTATACTATTTCTACCACCGCTTTTGTTAAATTGTGCCAGATACCAAGTTTCGTATCTTTTAAGAAATTCTTGATTGATTTGCGTAAATGGAAGAGAGTTACTCAGAGTATATTTCTTAAGAACCTGTTCATAATCTTTTAGACGAAAGAAATACACAAAGGTTGGTTAACATTTATGGCTTGTGCTGTGAATTCACTACAGTAAAAAAAGGTGTTTTG
>JAESTK010000255.1 GCA_016763645.1 Flavobacteriales bacterium | reverse complement strand
TGGCAATGAATGCGGCAGCGCTTAAAGCTAGTTTACTTAAACTTAAAATAGGAGGAACTATTATTGTTAATACTTCTGGTTTTGACAAGAAGAACCTTCGCTTATCTGGTTTTTTGAATGATGAAAACCCTTTGACTGATAACTCTCTAGGGAAATATAGCGTTTTAGAAATGGATGTTACTAAACTCACTCGCGCTTGTCTTGCCGATTCGGGAATGAGTACAAAACACATCGATCGCAGTAAAAATATGTTTGTGTTAGGAGTGTTGTATTGGATGTACAATAGAAAATTGGACACAACAAAAGAGTTTTTCAAAACTAAATTTAAGGGTAAACAAGATATTATTGACGCCAATACAAAAGTGTTGACGGCAGGCTATTACTTTGGTGATACAAGTGAAATATTTACTTCACGTTACGAAGTAAAACCTGCACCACTACCCAAAGGAGTGTATCGAAACATGATGGGAAATCAAGCTACAGCAATAGGTTTGATTGCTGCGACAAAAAGAGCTGGTCTAGAATTGTTTTACGGTTCATATCCAATAACCCCCGCGTCAGATATTTTGCATGAATTGGCAAAGCATAAGAATTTTGAAGTAAAAACCTATCAGGCAGAGGATGAAATAGCAGCAATTTGTGCAGCAATTGGGGCTTCTTTTGGGGGTAGTTTTGGTGTTACAACTTCTTCGGGGCCGGGAATAGCGTTAAAAGGTGAGGCGCTTGGTTTTGCAACTATTGTGGAATTGCCCCTTGTTGTTATTAATGTTCAGCGAGGTGGTCCGTCAACAGGCTTACCAACTAAAACTGAGCAGTCAGATTTGTTGCAAGCACTTTACGGAAGAAACGGAGAAGCACCAATTCCGGTTGTTGCACCTTGTACTCCTTCCGATTGTTTTGATGTTATATACGAAGCTGTACGCATTGCAGTTGAGCACATGACTCCAGTTTTCTTCCTTTCGGATGGATATATTGCCAACGGTTCTGAACCATGGAATTTCCCAACCTCAGATAATTTAGTGCCCATTAAAGTGAATAAACCAAGTCATAGTACCTCAGACGAAAAGTATAAACCTTATGTCCGAGATGAAAAATTGGTACGTGAATGGGCAGTTCCAGGCACAAAAGGATTAGAGCATAGAGTAGGGGGTTTAGAAAAAGAAAACGAAACAGGAAATGTTTCTTACGACCCAGAAAATCATGAGTTGATGGTGAAGTTGAGAGCGGCAAAAGTTGCTAAAATTGCTGATTTTATTCCTCATCAAAAACTGGAACTAGGTAACGATACGGGTAAAGTATTGGTGTTGGGTTGGGGATCAACTTTTGGGGCAAATAAAACGGCTGTAACCGAATTAATTAAAGAGGGTTATTCTGTTTCTCAAGCCCATGTTCGTTATTTGAATCCGTTACCGAAAAACTTAGGAGAACTTATTTCGAAATTCGATAAAGTACTCATCCCTGAAATTAATGACGGACAGTTTGTCAAGCTCATCCGCGATAAATATTTGGTGGATGCTATTCCGTTTAATAAGATTATGGGAATACCGTTCAGCTCGCATGAAATTAAAGAAAAAGTACTTGAAATATTAGAACAATGAGTGCGGAAATAGAAGGTACGGAGACAAAACTAACGGGTAAAGATTTCGTATCTGACCAAGAAGTGAAATGGTGCCCGGGTTGTGGAGATTACTCTATTTTAAAGCAAGTGCAAACCACACTCGCAGAGATTGGTGTAGCACGAGAAAATACTGTTTTTGTATCGGGAATAGGCTGCTCATCACGTTTCCCGTATTACATGAACACCTATGGAGTACACACATTACATGGTAGAGCAACCGCCTTAGCAAGTGGGTTAAAAACAGCTCGACCAGATTTAAGTACATGGATTGTAACAGGAGATGGCGATGCATTATCCATCGGTGGAAATCATTTAATTCATCTCCTGAGAAGAAACCTAAATGTAAATATTCTGCTATTCAATAACGAGATTTACGGTCTCACAAAAGGGCAGTATTCTCCGGCTTCCCCGAAAGGAACAATTACCAAATCTTCGCCAATGGGTTCGTTAGATCACTCGTTTAATCCGTTGGCACTGTGTTTGGGTGCAGACTCAACTTTTATTGCTCGGTCTATGGATAGAGACCCAAAGCATTTACGAGTTATTTTGGCCGAAGCCAACAAGCATCAAGGTACTTCTATGGTTGAGATTTACCAAAACTGCAACGTGTTTAACGATGGTGCATTTTTTACGTTTACCGAAAAAGCAACCAAAGCAAACACAACGTTATACCTTGAACACGGGCAGCCGTTAATTTTTGGTGATGACAAAGATTTGGGGATAAAATTAGATGGTTTTAAACCTGTTGTTGTTAAGCTAGATGAAAATAATTCGGCAGAAGACCTGTGGATACATGACGAAGCAGATCAAGTAAAAGCGGGAATGTTAACACGGTTTTTTGATGCCCCATCTGCTACAATGAGTTTTCCTCGCCCGTTTGGGGTGTTCTATAAAAACGTGCGCTCAGTGTACGAAGAAGATGTTGCAGCACAAATTAACCAAGCTATTGACATAAAAGGTGCGGGTGATTTAGATGCGCTTCTTTCTGGGGCTAATACGTGGGAGATAGAGTAGGAACAGCCTTAATTTATTATAAAATCTAAATAATTTGCAGTACTCAAACATTATGTGATTTGTTAGTGCTCTGATAGAGTATACAATCAGGAAGAAAATTATGGAGTTGTTGTTAATTTAATTCTTTAGTTTTTTTGTGCATTCTATGAAATAGAATCTGATATACCAACCCTGTACTTGATGAGTTCATCTCTATGCTACCATTTAGTTGCTCTACAAAGCTTTCGATAAGCTCCATGCCTAACCCTTTTGATCTTGTACTTGTTTTAGCTATACCAGGACCATTGTCTTTGTAATTCAGCATGTATTCGTTCGGTTTTGTTTCTTGTAATTCGAGATTTATAATTCCTTTTTTTGAGTCTTTGAAAGCATGCTTTATAGAATTAGTTACGAATTCATTTATCATTAAACCCAAAGGCAGCATTTGAGTAATTTCAAATTGAATTTTTGGAGCAGTAATTTCAAAAACAATAGTCTTGCCTGGGGCTAAGGCCTCTTGAGTTTTACTTTCTAATAATTTGGTTAAATATTGTTTAACATTTATTTCAGCTAATGAATCATTTTGATACAATATTTCATGTAGCATAGCCATTGATTTTATTCTATTTTGGCTATCATTTATGGCAGCATAAAAGTCGGGATTATTCATGAAATTAGCCTGTAAACCCAATAAACTTGAGACTAGCTGTAAGTTGTTTTTTACCCGATGATGAAGTTCTTTTAAAAGAAATTCCTTTTCGATAATTGATTTTTGAAGTTTTAATTCTATCTTTTTTCTTTCTTCAATTTCTTCTGTTAAAAGAGCATTTTTTTCTCTAGCAAGAGCCTCTCGAATTCTTATGTTTTCGGATTTTTTCAGTTCAGTTGCATCTTGGGTTACGCCCATTAATTTTTCTACTTTTCCTGCAGGCGACATGATAGGCACAAAGTTAGATTTAAAATAGACCTTCTCGCCTTCTACATCCACATCAAAGTCATAAAAACTGACCTCTCCCTTAAAAGCTTTTTGCAACATTTCCCCGATTCTATTTTTGTCTTTTTCACCAACAAAATCTAAGTAGTGAATACCACATACATTATCTTCAGAAATCCCTCCCAACATTTTTAATCCTGCAGGGTTCATAGAAGTTATTTGTCCTTTAAGGTTGATGGAATGAATACAAAAAGGAGAATTTTCGACCAACAACCGATAGCGCTCCTCACTTTCTTTTAAGGCAATGCCCGTTTTTATTTGTTCGGTAATGTCAATTAACTGTCCAATAATTTTGTCGGGATCTTTATTTACCACAACCTTAAGGATTGCTGAAATAAATTCTCCATTTTTCGTTTTATATCTATTTTGGATTTCGATAAAAGATTCATGTTGCTCAGAAATCTCTTTTAACATTCTTGCAAATGTTTTTACCTCATCAGGGTGTATGAGGTCTTGTAACTCGAGTTTGAGAATTTCATCTATGGTGTAGCCAAATAAATTTAGAGCCGATTGATTAGCCTGGGTAAACTGTCCTTTCTTATTTAAAATCACCATGGCTACGGGTGCTAAATCAAATAAACTATTTCCTGTCATAAATGCTAATGTATACGATATTTAATAGGCATCTAAATTAGTAATTTTAATGGAATAAGCAGCTTTACTTTTATGCATATTCAATTGATCCTGAATTCGATAACCCTCAGCAAGTTGTTGATTACTATTTTGAACAATGGAATTTAAGAGATGTTGAGTTCATCAAAGAAACCGTTTTGGTATGAAGTGTCTATGCTAAATCTTTAAAGTAGAGCTAATCTAAATCTGATACTTTACAAACAGGTATGGCAATCATTTTGTGCTTGTTCGCTCCGTTTAGTCTTTTGTAAATGGCTAAAACTTCTTGTTCCCTTTCCGATAAATCCTTTTCGTTACTTGTATACTCCATTGCCCATTCTAATTCGGGATAGGTAGCACCAAGTTGGTCTTGGTCACTTCTAACATCTCCGAAAAGACCATCGGTAGGCTCGGCTGTTTGTATGGACTCGATAATATTTAACTCTTTAGCAAGTGCAAAAACGTCTGTTTTGTTAAGGTCGGCAATGGGGCTGAGGTCAACACCTCCATCGCCATATTTGGTGAAAAAACCCACGCCAAAGTCTTCTACTTTGTTACCCGTTCCTGCAACCAACATTTCTGCGTTTCCTGCAAAGGCGTATAATGTTGTCATGCGCATGCGGGCACGGATATTTGCCATGACAAGTTCATCTTGTATTTTGGTTGGGAGAGTTGTTTTCCAATTCTCGAAATTATCGGTTAGGTTAACCGTATTCTCGGTAACGTTATCAAATTTGTTTTTGAGCCGAGCAATGTGTTCTTCAGCGCGAGTAAATTGTAATTTAGCTTGATGAATAGGCATGTTTACGCAAATAATCGGTTTGCCCGTCATTGCACAAAGCGTTGAAGTAACGGCCGAATCGATACCTCCTGATACACCGATTACAAAACCTTTGGTATTTGAATTACTGCTGTAATCGGTTAACCAATCGACAATATGAGCAATTATTTTTCTAGTTTGCATTAACGAAAATTCATTTTACCAAACACCAAACACCAAACACCAAACACCAAACACCAAACTAGAATTTAATTCCCACTTTTAATCCAATAAAATTGGAAATCGCTTTCCTTTTTATATCGGTTGTTGTTGGCACACCGTTAGCATCAAGAATTACGTCTCCATTAGTATCAAGTAAAACTCCTCCCTCATCGTTTACATCATACACATCTGGGTTGTTTTTGCCCCCCCACGAAAAAGCATTGGTAAAGCCGTTGTTGTAGATAATGCCTATAACAATGGAGGTATTACCAGATAAGTTATATTCTGCACCAGCACCAATAATAAGAGGGAATCTAAATAAATTGGTTTCAGTAGTTACATCTGCATCATCAGACGAACTGGTTATCAATTCTGTATCGCCATCGTAGGTGCCGTTCCAATCGGCACGTGCTTTATATTTAATACCAAAGCTACTACCAACTTCGCCATAATAAGTTAAATACCCAATTTCGTTGGTTTTTAGTTTTAGCATAATGGGAATATCAATGTAGCTCAACATGTATTTAGATGTTGTTGTGCCAGCGTAATGAGCTCCTGATGAAGATGAGTATACATCGGGGTAGGTGAGTTTACCAGAGTGGTAAAGGACACCAACACCTGTTACAAAAGCATAATTATTACTTCCAAATAGCGCAAAATCTAAGGCAACTCCCGCGCTATATCCCAGTCCAACGCCTTTTCTACTGTAGCCATATTTTCCATCAATATCTGGTTTCAACCACGATACATTTCCACTACCATACAAACCTATGGCAACTTTTTTTACAGTTTGAGCGCTCAATAAAGAAGAAATTAGAATAGCGAAGAAGGTTGTAAGTATAGTTTTGTTTATAATTTTCATGTTAATAATAGTTGGTAATTTATCCTATGAATACATTTGAACTTCAATATTACTCAAAATCTGATTATGCGAATTTTTCGCCACCTTGTTTTTATCCTCATAGCATTGTTATTAATCACTTGCGATGACGATAGGCTTGATGTTAACGTGTCGAACATAGATATTGGTATATCGTTTAATCGATTTGATGTTGAATTAGAGGCTACGAATAGAGCAAATATGGTGCCCGAATTGAATGAATTTCACAAAAATTACGGGAAATTTTTCGAGCGGTATGTAAATTCAGTAATTAACGTTGGAGGTCTCAACCCAGAGATTGTTGCAAATAATTTAGTTGGATTTTTAGATGACAGACATATTAAAGAGCTACACGCTACCACCTTTAAAAAGTATGGAAAAATGGAGCAGTTTCAAAAGGAAATGGAATCAGCTTTTATGTATTATAGTTATCATTTCCCCAAAAAATCGATACCCAAAGTTGTTACATTTATCTCGGGGTTTAACTACGCCATCGTAGCTATGGATAGCACTCTAGGGTTGGGGTTAGATATGTATTTAGGTGTCGATTGTGAATATTATCCAGCAATGGGAATTCCGAATTATAAATCAACTATAATGACGCCCGACCATTTAGTTGTTGATGCTCTAAAAGGTTGGTCGATGAGCGAGTTTCCTGATAAAAGTAAGGAGCGTGATTTATTATCTAAAATGATTTATGAGGGTAAAATTTTATACTTGATGGATGCTTTTTATCCTTCAAAAAACGACACAATTAAAATTGGATTTTCGGCAGAAGAATTACAATGGTGTGAGCATTACGAGTTTAATTTGTGGTCGCATTTGGTGCAGAAAAAGCTGTTGTTTTCTAAAAATCAATCAGATATAATGCAGTATACTGGTGAAGGACCTTTTACTAGGGGTTTCGATAAAATATCACCAGCTCGAACCGGATCATGGTTGGGGTGGCAAATCGTGAGGTCCTATATGAATAAGCACCCAGAAATTTCATTACCTCAGTTACTAGAAATGAATGACGCCCAAGCATTACTTAGTAAATCGAGCTATAAATCGAAATAATTTACGCTACAACCAATTTTCTTTACCGATTAGCACTCCTTTTCATTATAAAACGAGATGAAATAATTCACATCAATTATATATTCCCTCGAAGAAACATCGTACCCAACTATTGATTTAGCTAGGTATTAATTTGTTTTAATACGAGGTCCAGTAACAAGGTTCCCTATTTTTTGATATAAGATTTTTGCGTTAAAAGGTTTTGAGATATAATCATTCATTCCAGCTTTTAGGTACTTCTCTTTATCAGTACTCATTGCATTGGCAGTAAGGGCTATAATAGGAATATTGGCTTTGCTGCCATTAAATTTGTTCCTAATATATTCAGTAGCCTCAACACCTCCCATTTCCGGCATTTGGATATCCATCAGGATGATGTCATATTCCTTTTCATTCAATTTCTGAATAGCTACTTTACCATTCTCTGCTATTTCTATTTCAAAGCCCCAATCCTCCATTATGCTTGTTGCCAATATTTGGTTGAGTCTGTGATCTTCGACCAGTAGTACCCTTACATTACCGAGTTCTTTGACAATAGGTTGATCAATATCAGATAAAAGATTGTCTTTAGTTCCTAATTTATAAGAGATAATAAAATTAAAGGTACTTCCTACATTTTTAATACTCTCAGCAGAAATAGAACCTTTTTGTGCCTCAACCAATTGTTTGCTAATAGCCAAACCTAATCCTGATCCACCGTATTTTCTTGTCGTACTTGTATCGGCTTGTTCAAAACTCTCAAAAATATTGGCAAGCTTGTTTTTTGGTATTCCTATTCCTGTATCATGAACAGAAAAGTTTAATGTAAAGTTTTTATTTTCTTGTTTTAATAGCTTACATTCTATGTTCACACAACCTTCTACGGTAAACTTAATGGCGTTTCCTACCAAATTTAATAGAACTTGAGTTAATCGATAAGGGTCACCCATTAGAACTTCATCCTCCACTTCAGATGCTATTTTATATTCAAGTAATACATTTTTTTCTGCTAGTTTATGCTCATTTATTTCAATTATATGGTTAAAAACAGACCTTACTTCGAATCCAATGGTTTCAAATTTTACTTTACCGGTTTTCAACTTGCTTATATCCAAAATATCATTAATAACAATAAGCAGATTCTTTGATGAAATATTAATAGCATCTATGAATTTCTTTTGTTTCTCATTAACTTCTGTTTTTTTGAGTAATTCTGCCATTCCTAAAATAGCATTCATTGGAGTTCTGATCTCGTGACTCATGTTTGCCAGAAAGTTTTCTTTTATAATACCCGCGGCTTCTGCTGCTTCTTTAGCTTTTATAACCTCTTTCTCTTGCTTTTTCCTGTTGGAAATATCCTCATATCTCCATAGGTGCCCAATTCTATTGTCTCCAAAATGAATTGGTAAATAGTCTCTTATAAAGATTCTTCCATCATTTAATTCTAATTCATCTCCAAAAACAGGTTTTTTATTATTTATACACTCTTTAATCTTCTGAACAAATTTTTCAGGCTTTACAAACATTTGACTAACCTGAACAGCAGATTGAGAAAAACCTCCCTCAATTAACTTATCAGGGATAACGGGTATTTTAAACAATTTGCAAAAACTTTGATTAACAACCATTGTTTGACTAGCCTCATCTTCCATAAGAACACCTGAACTTAGATTCTGTATTAAAGTTGATAAATTCGTTGTAGTTCTTTTTACCTGTTTTTTCGTTTTGTTCAAATTATGAATCATTATGTTAAATGATTGAGCGAGCTTACCCAGATCATCTTTAGAATAGATTTCTATTTTTTTTGTATAATCTCCTTTGCTAATTATATCTGTGGCTTTTTTCAATTTAATAATAGGATTATTAATGGCTCTAATTAAAATAAAAGCAATAAAAATAGTAAGTAAAACTGCAAAAGATGATACTCCTAATATTATAATCTGCCCCATTGATTTCGCACGGTTTGCGTGAACGATGGCCTGGTCTAATTCATTCAGATAATAATCTGAAACGACCTGTATTATCTTCAGTAACTCAGGCTGAATTACATTTATTTTTGTGGAAGTTTCTTTTTTTACCTCTGAAAAATTTAGGCTAAATTTATTATCATTAAAGTCCTGAACAACTTGATGATGTTTTGTGAAAGCTTCTTTAATATTATTTATTTCTATTTTCTCAAAATCAGTTGTTACTAGTTGTTCTAGTCGTGTAATATTCTTATAGATAAGATTAACCTCTTTATTATAAAAATCATACATTCCCCAATACCCTTCAAAAAGATAATTATTAGCTTCTAAACTTCTTAACACCCCGTATCGTAACTCATTATAAATATTTGTTTTCTTTTTAAGGTCAAATAACTTGGATACACTTTGGTTAATGTTCCTAAATTGATAAAAATTAGTAATTCCCATAAATAACAATAGGAGCAAGATAGAGAGTAAGGCTATATACAGTTTGTTAGCTATGGTTAATGTAAGTTTCATGATAATTATTTAATTATAATTGCGAGTTTCTCAATCATTGGAGTTGTTCTGAGTCCTGAAGACTTACAGGATGATTTATTTAATTCAAATTTCATAGTCCCATCAATATTGACAAGATTAATGCATGTACCTTTCTCGGCCATTCCCGGTTTTTCAGAAATAAGCATAGTATGTCTTCCCTTGATTGACTTTTTAATATTCTCAATTCTTGCGCTTTCCTTATAAGGGATGAATAAGATATGGCAGTCAGAAATAGAAGAACTATTATCAAATTGCTTGATAATAATAGTTTTATTATTGATTTTCTTAGCAGCAGCTAATTTCTGTAGTTCATTTAATATAGGTGATTGACCAATAACTCCGATAATAAATGTTTCGCTATTATCATTAGGCCATTGAAAATAGTGGGTAATCTGATATATAAATACTATTTGAAGCTTTGCATCGAATTCCTGTGCACCAGCTGTTCTGAAGGTGAAAACAAGGAAAAATATTAACCAAATTATTGTTTTTAGTTTTATCCTGTTTAGATGATATGTTATTCGACACACCATGAATTATCTACTTTTTCGTTTAAGAATCCATTGTAGAGTGCCAACGATGTGATGATCGACAGGCATTTGAGGTCCTTTAAGGCGCTGATAGAAAGGTTGCCTGTAATCTATAATAAATTCCAGTCCTTCAAAAGCTCCTTTTGGCACTTTCAATGCTAACCCTCCTGATAATTCAAACCTTGAACCAGCTCTTAGGTCTGGTCGATGATTTGGAGAAACCATTGGATTCAGATTAGGATCTTTTCCTCTAATATTATTCCAAAAACCTATATCAAACCTAGATGTAACACTAAACCAGTTGCTTACTTTATAACCATACCCCAACATTATTTTGTATTGATTGCCCAAACGATATTTATTTTTGTTGTTGTACACTCTAAAAGTACTCAAGGCAGCTATTCCCCATGAAGACTTCATGGTTGAGCCCAGATAGCAAATATCAATAAGAGGATCGACTGTTCCTGAACCCAGCTGCATATTGTAAGGCATCTGTTCTATCTGCCCTGTCATCATATTCATTGAAGTCTGGTTGATAGATCCTGTGGGTAATGATGCGCCAATGCTGGCCATAATACTTGCCCTATTTTTATAATATGCTAGATAGGTTGCCTTAATTTTAGTGTCACCAAATCCTTTGGACCCCATTTTTACTTCTTTACCTGTCATCATTATCATATCCATTTCAAAATTATAATAGTTGGCCATTGCCATGAGTGTCCATTTATTTGTTACGCCATACATAATCATACCCATGTCTGTGTGCATGTGCATTTTGGTAGGAGCCATCATGAAATTCTTCAAAACTTCAGATGTGGTATTTTTTTTATCACTTGTCATGGTGCCAGTCATACCCATATCCATATATCGATACTGAAAATGCCATGCCCCTTTTTGGTGAGGATGTGGAAGACCAATTACACTGGCTTTGTCTAAAGGAATGTTTATGAGTTCTTCAATTTTTGTTTCATAAAAATCTTTATTACCCTTATTCTGTGCATAAGTGCACTCTAAACCAATAAAGCACCAAATAATGAGTGCCAGAAAGACATTCTTATGATTTTTTATCCTCATTTTAATATAATTAATAGTTTTAGGTTGAAATGAGTATTTAATAATTTGGTTATCTCATCGTTTACTTTAACGCTGGAACTGTAATTCAAGCTTTTGTTTTTCGGTAATACGATAATAGATTGCTGTGAACGAATGATATTTATCTGTTAATCTAAGTTCGATTGTTATCATAACTTGTCAATTCAAGAATAGCGGCACTTAAATGTTAATCCGTCTTTTGTTTCAGTTTACTTTTTCGAAGTAAAATGAAACAATCTGATCATAAAAAAGAGATTACTTCAGTTACTTCGCTGTGCTCAGCATAAATTCTCCTCCTTGATAAGGACGTAACGAGTTGGTTTTGTGTAAAATAAGAATCGGACTCAGGTTGTTAACAATTTCAACCTAGTCCTCTTGCTCCTTGCGTTACATTTCCCCTTTCTTTACCTAAACTTATTGCGTTGAGTTTAAAATGTGGTGTAAATTTTCTTCTTGACCTTTTGCTAAGATAATTTATACAATCGTGTCCTAACTTACGGTCCAGTTTTTATATCATATCCAACTACAGCATACAGAAGTAATTTAGATTTTAGGTAATCCTCTTTTTTAATAGAATTTTAGCGTTCTTTGCTCTCCAAAAAAAACAAGAGGTATGAGCAATACATCAGATATAAATTTTAAGATTCATTTAGATGAAAATAAAGTGCCAGAAAAAATTGACTGGTCGGCATCAGATACCGGAGACGAAAGCTCTTGTAAGGCTATTTTATTAGCTCTTTGGGATGAAAACGAGAATAACACATTGCGTATTGATTTGTGGACTAAAGAGATGGCTATTGACGATATGAAAAGATTTTTTCATCAATCAATCGTAACTATGGCCGATACTTTTGAACGTGCGACTAATGAAGACGAGATGGCGAAAGAAATGCGAGAATTCGGAAACACTTTCGCAGAAAAAATGGGGTTGCTAACTCCGGAAAATTAACAAAGACGTAATTTACTCTAATGCTCTATCGTTAAATATGATATAGCCAAAGTGGAACAAGAAACTAATAGGAAGTTCGTCATTAATACCATTTCTCGGAATTTGATCTGTATTCGGTAAATTGTGGTAGTAGTTGATGTTTATTGCCGCAGGTCCAATTGGGGTGTGGTAAACCAAAGCACCAGTTATAATTGAATACCTTGCCGAAAACTCGTTGCCTAACTTGACAGAACCATCAAGAGATTTTTCAATTTCACGATAAGGTTGGTATATGTAGCCAGCTATTCTTAACTCCAAGTTTTCTTTAAAATTATATAAAAATCGATGTCCGATAGCGGCATAATTATAAGCTCTAAAGTTTTCGAGGAATAACGTTTTACTTTCAGGATTTGGTTGAAAAGCGGGCGCTCGGAGCGAACTTTCTGTATAATTGTTAAAAGGCTTTTGAGACAAATA
Organism: Flavobacteriales bacterium; assembly: GCA_016763645.1. Taxonomy (GTDB): domain Bacteria; phylum Bacteroidota; class Bacteroidia; order Flavobacteriales_G; family NORP312; genus NORP312. The sequence continues at coordinate 5,363 of JAESTK010000255.1, read as the reverse complement.
AACCCCTTCGGCAAATACTCCTAGTCGAAGATTTCCTTTTTCTTTATAATAACTTTCATACGTTAATCGAACGGTTACCCATTCGTGTAGTTTTGTGTAGTCACGAACTGCGTTTGAAGTTGAACCGGGTGTTTCGTGCTCTTCGCCCTCAACTCCTTTGATAGTTAACTTAGTTTTTGTGCCTTGACTAGCATATTGTTTTCGGTTTAAATTGCCACTTTCTAAAATTAAAAAAACAGTGTTAAAATCGAAACGGGTTAGGTCTGTTGTGTCGGTTTGTAAAAAATTTCTGGTTTGATAATATTTATCAACTAAGTACCCTGAAGAAATACCGGCCATAATTTTACCGTTATTACCAAGGGGAATCCCTAAATCAATATTCCAATAATTTTCAGTTTGTTTCAAAAAAGAGGGTTTTACGTCCTCAAAAAATAAGCTGCTGCTCGAAAAATAGTCCCATCTGTTGTAGGTATAAGCAGCTTCTACGTAGATTGGGACTTTCATTGGAACGTCCCACTTTAACCTCGCTTGACCAGAACTATACAATTTTCCGAAGTACGTGTTTCCACTAAGTGAAAGTGCCGTGCCACCAAGGTAATTATATTTTAAACCGATGTATGCCGTGTTTATGGGCCGTGATGAAAAATTACCACCAAAATCAACAATTATATCTTTCTCTTTTTTTACTTCGAGATGAAGATCGTACAATCCCGTTGTTATGTCGTACTCAGCAGTTGGGTAAATGTAGTTGATTTTATCGTCATTAAATATTTTGAAATAATATGGCTTTACGTCTTGAATCGTGGGGGGAAATCTTTTATTAACCCTGAGAGACCTTCTTACATAACGTGCCTGCCTAACAGTTACTCCCTCTATTTTAATGTGGTCAAAAATAATTGCGGGTTGTTGATCGATAAATTTATCTCTTCGAACTGTTAACTCTTCTTTCGAAACGCGTACTGATATTAATGCTTTAATCGAATCAATTTTCAGCAAGGTACTTTGGTAACCGAGTTCGATCAATTCTTCGGCACGACTAAACTCAAAAGTACCCACATCTGTCTGAGGCTCTATCATAATGCCTTTGTTGCATAGAATTGAATAGTCCGTTTGTGTAACAAGCATAGCCTTAATCTGAGATAAAATATCTTCTTCATCAGGAGCAGCAAAATTGTAAGATACATTACAACCAATTACCACATCTGGAGCAAAATCATCGCGCATTATATCTGAAGGAAAATTATTATACAACCCTCCATCAAAAAGCAATTTTCCTTGAATTTTTACGGGGCGCAAGTAAAAAGGATAAGACATAGATGCCCTAACTGCCTGACTTAGATGCCCATTTCTAAAAATGACTGACTCCTTACTTTGAATGTCAGATGCAACACATCGAAAGGGAATAAATAAGCTGTCGAAATTATAATTAGCCGCAGCTGCTGGACCAGAAAGAAGTTCCATTAACTCAAAATCAGTAGCAATTGGTGAAATTACACTTGTTGGTAGTGAAGTAGAAAGAACAGAATCTGAAGAAAATTTTAGCGTTATCCAAGAGGCATCTTTGGGTTTTTCTTTAAAGTAGAATTTATACTGGTCATCATATATTCCTTTCGACATGTTTATAAACTTCTCTGAAGTAACCATCGCTTCAATTTGTGAAACGGAATATCCGGAAGCATACAGGCTACCTATTAATGAGCCCATCGAAGTACCTGTAATGTAGTCGATTGGAATTTCGTGCTCTTCAAGCGCTTTAATTACCCCAATATGTGCCATACCACTAGCAGCACCACCGCTTAATACAAGTCCAACTTTTTGAGCTTTTATTGGTTGAAATGTCAATAAGAGCAGAAGAATTATTATTGTATGTAAGGAGGTTTTTATCACAATTCGAATTAATACGTAAGACGAAAATAAAGGTTGAATATTATATATCAGCCAAAAGTTGCTGAAAATATTTGGGAGCTTTTAATAATCGCGACCCGTACCAAGAAAACATTTCTCCATCTACTAGCCTAATTTTAGCTGTTGGCACTAATCGATGTAACTCTTCAATATGTTTTTCTTTAAACGGATATGGCTCCGATGAAAGTAGAATTAAATCAGGATTCAAGAGTTTAAATTCGTGAGGTGTTAGCTCTGGATATCGTGTTTTCGGCACACAATTTACCAAACCACATTTTGTCAAAACTTCATCAATGAAAGTGTTCTTTCCTGCTGCCATATATGGACTTTTCCATATTAGATATAGCGTTTTTCTAGGATTAGAAAACGGAATTAGTCTCGAAAAATTTTGTTTGATTTCGGCAACAATGCTGTCTGATTTATCAGAAGTATCGCTTATTTCTCCAATTGACGAAATCATTGAAAGGGCTTCATCGAGGTTAGTAATATCACTCATCCAAACAGGGTATTTACCCATAAGTTGCTTTATTTGATTTTCCTCATTCTCTTCTTTGTTGCCAATAATTAAATCGGGGTTAAGGCTCTCAATTTTTTCGAAGTCAAATTGTTTTGTTCCGCCAATTCGAGTTTTAGCTTTAAACCACTCTTTGGGATGAACACAAAATTTGGTGATTCCGACAACGCGGTTACCTAAACCTAAATCGAAGAGTAATTCGGTTTGCGATGGTACAAGAGAAATAATTCTCTGTGGTCGAACAGGAATTTCGACTTCCCTGTTCATTTGATCTTTCAATTTTAACCTTTTCGCTTTTATCTAATTACGCAATTGCTTTAATTACATCCTGTCGAGTGATAATGTGATGTTGGTTGTCTCCATAATTAACAATTACAGCTTGAACATCTTTTGTGAAAATTTTAGAAACTTCTTGAATGGAAGTAGAACCACTCACCTCTGGAAATGAAGCTCCCATGATGTTTTTCACTGGTAATTCTCTCATTTCGGGGTTTTCGAACAACTTGGCAAAAAGTGTATTGTCGGTTAAAGAACCAATAAATTTATTGTCTTCGATTACTGGAATTTGAGAAATTTCGTATTGATTCATCAATAAAATTGCTTGAGAAACAGGGTCGCTAGAAGAAACATGTACCAAATGTTTGCCTTGGTGGTCTTTAATTAAATCGATTGCAGAAGTTTTTTCTTCGTCTAAAAATCCTCTTTCACGCATCCAATCGTCATTGAACATTTTGCCTACATATCTGCTTCCATGGTCATGAAATAAAACAACAACAACATCATCTTCAGTTAGTTCATCTTTTAATTGGAGTAAGCCTTTGATAGCAGAACCAGCTGAATTACCTACAAATATTCCTTCTTCTTTTGCTAACCTTCGTTGATAAACCGCAGCATCTTTATCGGTTACTTTCTCGAACTTATCGATAATACTAAAATCAACATTTTTCGGAAGAATATCTTCGCCAATACCTTCGGTGATATATGGGTATATTTCGTTTTCGTCAAAAACACCAGTTTCGTGATATTTTTTAAAAACCGAACCGTAAGTATCAATACCCCACAATTTAATGTCCGGATTTTTTTCTTTTAAATATTTCCCAACCCCAGAAATAGTACCACCCGTGCCAACGCCAACAACAAAATGTGTAATTTTCCCTTCTGTTTGTTCCCAAATTTCTGGACCCGTTTGCAGGTAATGTGCTTTAGCGTTTGCGGGGTTATCATATTGATTTACGTACCAAGAATTTGGTGTACTTTCCGCTAAGCTTTTAGAAACAGAATAATACGAACGAGGGTCGTCTGGTGGTACATTGGTGGGGCAAACGTGAACTTCGGCACCAACAGCTCTTAGAATGTCCATTTTTTCTTTACTCTGTTTATCGCTCAAAACACAAATTAATTTATAGCCTCTAATTATCGCAACAAGCGCTAACCCCATGCCTGTATTGCCAGAAGTTCCTTCAATAATAGTTCCGCCTGGCTTTAATCTGCCGTCTGCTTCGGCATCATCAATCATTTGTAATGCCATTCTGTCTTTTACAGAATTTCCTGGATTAGTGGTTTCTATTTTTGCTAAAACGAGCGCTTTAACATCTTTACACATGTTGTTAATTTTAACAAGTGGTGTGTTTCCTATGGTCTCAAGAATATTATTATAGTATTGCATAAGTCTTTATTGAGTCGCGAAAGTACCAAAAACTAGTTAAACTTGATTGACTTAACTGGAGATATCTTGGTTACTATATAGGACGGAATAAGAAGCATAATGAGACACAAGCCGAATGTGCTAAAATTAATGAGTAGCGTATTAAAAATTTCAAGTTTAATAGGAACCGCATCAATGTAATAGGATTCTCGCGGTAGTTTAATTAAATTGAATTGCTGTTGAAGAAAGCACAAACCAAGTCCGAGAATGTTGCCGAATAAAAGCCCTTTACCAACTAGATAAGCAGCATTGTAGAGAAATATTTTTTGGATACTCCAATCTTCTGCACCAAGTGCTTTTAACATACCAACCATGTTAGTTCGTTCGAGAATTAGGATGAGTAATGCCGAAATCATATTAATTCCGGCAACTAATACCATCAATATTAAAATGATGTACACGTTTTTGTCGAGTAACTTGAGCCAATTAAAAATTTCTTGATTGCGTTCCGTGATTTTTGAAGTTCGTAATTCGTAGCCAATATGGTTATAAATTATTTCATCCATATTTTCTAGTTGGGAGTAGTTATCTAGAATAACTTCAAATCCGCTTACCTGATCCTTCGTCCAATTGTTTAGCTTTTGAATGTGCTGAATGTCAACAAGGATAATTGAATTATCGAATTTCTCCATTCCAGATTCGTAAATCCCGTTAACGGTAAATCTTCTTGCCCGTGGCGGGTCTTGTACAAAATGGGCAGTTGCTTTATCACCAACGTTTAGTTTTAACTGTTTTGCAATGGTTTTAGAAATAATTATTCCATTCGATTTTGCGCTATCAGATAGTTGAATGGTTTTTCCAGCAATCATTTTTTGATTAAAAAACGACCAATCAAAATCAATTCCAACGCCTTTTAATACAACGCCATGAATATCATTTTCTGTTCGTAAAATCCCTGCTTTAGTGGCATAATATTGGATATGTTTAACTCCTTGTACTGTGTCAAGATGAGGATAAAATTGTTGTTTTTTACTGATAGGGCTAGATTCTACCGAGTTGTTAATGCCGTAACTCGTAATTTGAATGTGCGAGCCAAAGCCAATAACTTTATTTCTGATCTGATTCTGAAATCCGGTAACGATAGCCAACGAAAGAATCATAACTGCAATACCCAAAGAAATACTAGCAGTAGCAATATTAATTATCGGTCGAGTTCCTTTAGAATTAGGGGTATTCGACCTAATTATTTTCTTTGCTATAAAAAGTTCAAAGTTCAATAGTTGGCTATTTGAATAACAC
>JAESTK010000254.1 GCA_016763645.1 Flavobacteriales bacterium | reverse complement strand
TACACAACCTACTAAAACACCTAAAGCCAGTAATTCAAAGATGTTGATAAAACCAGTATAAAGGTTTCCCAACATGGGAGCAAAAACTCTGTGTGAACTTGTAACGCCATCAATAACAATTTCTAGCATTTCTAAATTGATGATGACAAAACCAGCATAAACGACAATATGCAACGCACCAGCAATGGGTCTGGCAGTCATTTTTGATTGACCTAGCGCTACTCGAATCATGGTTTTCCATCGTAAACTTGCGTTGTCGGTACGGTTTACATCTCTACCTAGTCGAATATTACTGATGATTTTTTTGACGTTGATTGAGAACCAAACAATGGCTCCGAGAAGCAGTAGAATAAAAATTATGTTACTGATTTGCATTCTTCTTTTGTTCTTCTATTACTTTTTTAAGAATGGCTTGTTCTTCTTTCGATAAGAAATATAAATCGCCTTTCTTTTTCTTTTTACCCAATATCGAAACGTGAACATATCGTTCTGGGTGGGCTTTCATGTCCCACAAAAGTAAGTCTAAATCTTTAGCGGCTTCTTCAAATGCTGATAAAGTGTATCGTTATGTACTAACATTCCTAAAGTTCCTTCTCCTGCATTTACTTTTTTGAAAACAGCAGATACTTCTGATAAGGCTGAGTTTGCTGTTAGCACTGTTTGAGCAATATTCGCTTGAGCCAATGTGTCGCTAATTGACTCGAAGTTTGCTAAAATCTTAGTGATGTCCTCATTGCTTCGTTTTACGTTTCCGGTTATTGATTCAACATTGAGTAGTATGTTGGATAGTCTAATTTTTTCTTCGGCTACAAGGTTGTCCATTTTAATGGCAACATTTTCGAATGTTTCGATAGCACGTTTTATGCTTTCAAAACTTGCGGATAAGTTTTGTCGAGCATCTTTGTTAAGGATAGTTTGTACGATAGTTACAGCTGAATCGATAGAGCCTAGTAGTTCTGTTGTTTTTTCTTTTAATGGAGCAAGTTGTGCGGATACCTGGTCTTCTAGATCGTCTTCAATACCCCCGCCAATTGTATCTCCAATCTGATAATATGCTAACGTGTCTCTAAGTTTTAAGGAAATTACTTTGGTGCCGAGTAAATCTAAACTGATAATTCGCGCTTCGGAACCTAAAGGAATTTTCACTAAAGGATTGTCGATAACAAAAGAAACAAGAATTTGTAAGGAATTAACAGCCCCTGGCAGTAGCTTTATTGTTTGAATTTTACCAACGTTAAGTCCATTAACTTGAATATTGTTGTTTTCGGTTAACCCAGATATGTTTTTATAGGTCGCATAGTAGATGTTTTTTTGTTGAAAAGGGTTTCCATCACCTTTTAAAAAATTGATTCCTAAAACCAAAACTGCTATCGAAATAATAACGATTAGTCCTATTTTTATTTCTTTTCCTTTACTCAAATCTGTTATTTCGAAATCTCTCGTGCTTTGCTCATGCTAATTTTTTCTCCTTTGTAAAACGCGACAACAAAGGCATCTTTGTACCCTGTTTCTCTAGCAGAAGCTTGTATTTCCGATGCAGCGCTTAAATCTTTAGTGTTTCCTGTATAATATCGATACATTCCATTTTGCTCGTATTCAAACACATCGGTTAACCCTTTAAAGTTATACGATTTTGTTTCTACTTGGTTGGTTGATGATGCTAATTGTACTCTGTAAATTACTTGAGGAGAACTGGTTGTTCCTCCAGCATTATTCATTACTCGAAGATCTTCTTTTGCCTTACTCTTCTCTGTCTCAGGCGGTTTTTCTTCTAATTTAATGGTAACGCCTTCTACATCGGCTTTGTATTCCGTAAAAGCTTTAAAAATTGAACCTGCTATCAGTTTTTGTTTTTCAGGATCCAATAGAAACTCTTCTTCTTCTTTATTGGTTAAAAAACCTGTTTCAATAAGTACACTTGGCATAGTTGTTCTATACAACACGAGAAAACTTTCTTGTTTAACACCTCTATTTTTTCTTCCAACAGTTGTAAATTGGTCTTGAATTTTAATTGCAAACTCGATGCTTTGTTTTTGATACGCTCTTAGGTAAGCATCTAGAGCGGCAGCATATTCTGGCGTTCCGGGAGCGAAGTCGCTATACTTGGTTTCATAATCGTCTTCCATTAGTATAACGTCATTTTCTCGTTTTGCAACTTCTTTGTTTGCATTCTCTTTATTAATACCCATAACGTAGGTTTCTGTCCCATAAGCTGATGTGTTGCCATTGGCATTGGCATGGACACAAATAAATAAATCGGCATTTGCTTCGTTGGCAATTTTGGCTCGATTTTCGAGGGTTACAAAAACATCTTTTTTTCTTGTGTAAATGACTTCAACATCATCATAATTTTTTTCAATGGCTTCACCTAATTTAAGTGCTATAGCAAGCGCAACATCTTTTTCTTTAGAACCAGGGCCAAGGCAACCAGGATCATGCCCACCGTGTCCAGCATCGATTACCACCTTTTTTATACCAATATCGGGTGTGGTATCGGGTGCGAAACCAAAACTGATTACGGTTATTAACAAAACAAACAGTAAAAAAGTTCGTTTCACGACTTTAATCGGTATGTGTATGTTGTTTAATTTCACGCTCTCGAAAATGTTAGTTCATACTGTAAATAGGGTATCCCGAGTAATGAAAACAAATGTAGTATTATAAATTGCATAGAAACTTATACATAAAGCGAATAATACACGTATTTCTGTTAATAAACGGAATGTTTTGGGGTTCTGTTGCAAATGCTTCAAATTCGGATTCTTTAGAGACCGATACTACAAAGATTAATCCAACAGTAATTGATTCTCTCAAACCACCAACAAATAGTGACGCTTTAGAGTCTAAAGTAGAATATTTAGCCGTTGATTCAATGCGTTTTGATATTCCCAATCAAAAGGTGTATTTATTTGGCGAAGCTGAAGTAAAATATGAGGGCATTGAATTACGAGCTAATTACATTGAGTTGAGTTTAGACTCAAAAGAGGTGTTGGCTATGGGAACTATCGATTCTGCAGGGAAGCTGGTAGGGAAGCCAGAATTTGTAGATGGGGGGCAGACCTTTAACAGTGAAACGATGCGGTATAACTTTGAAACTAAGAAGGGAAAAATTATTCAAGCAATTACTCAAGAAGGAGATGGATATATTCACGGAAAGCAGATTAAAATGATCAATGATGAGGTAATTTTCATCAAAAATGGAAAATACACTACTTGCAGTAACGAAATTCCACATTTTCATATTGAGGCGAGTAAACTTAAATTCATTAAGGACGATAAAATTGTTTCGGGACCAGCTTACCTAAAAATTCAAAATATTCCTACACCGTTGGCATTACCTTTCGGATTTTTCCCCAATAAGAGCGAGCGAACTTCAGGGTTAATAATCCCTACGTATGGCGGGTCTCCTGGTTTAGGGTTTTTCTTGAACGAAGGTGGTTATTATTTGGCAATCAATGATTTTTTAGATGTAGCACTAATGGGTGATATTTATTCTAGAGGAAGTTGGGGGCTTGGTTTAGAATCCAATTACCGAAAACGATATAAATTTAATGGCTATGTCGATTTGTCGTACTCTCAAATTTTACAAGGAGAAAAAGATATAACCCGTTCGAAAACGAGTAATTATTTTATCAGATGGCGGCACAAACAAGACCCCAAAGCAAGACCTAACAGTAACTTTTCAGCCGATGTAAATTTTGGTTCAAGCAAAAATTTTCAAAATAATTTCAATAGCACCACACAAGACTTTCTCACCAATACATTTAAGTCGAACGTTAGCTACAATAAGAGTTTTGCTGGGAAACCATTTAATTTAACATTGAATGGAAGCCATTCGCAAAATAGTAAAGACTCATCAGTCACTGTTGTTTTGCCATCGGCCACATTTACCATGTCGAGAATTTATCCGCTAAAACGAACCGTAAAAGTTGGGAAAGATAGGTGGTATGAAAAAATTGGTGTAAACGCAACAGCAATTATGAAAAACCAAGTAAAAACCAGTGAAGATACACTTACTAATTATACTGCTGATATGGTTGATCTAATGCAAAATGGAGCCCGCGTAACAGCGCCAATTTCAACATCATTTAAAGTGTTAAAATATTTTAGTATTAGCCCATCCATCAACAATAGTGTTGTAATGTATTTACAAACTCAAGCGCAAGATTGGGTTCTGTCAGAAGATACTAACGATACAGGCGAACTGTTGGGGACAAACACAGGTAGCCTAGCAAAATCTAAAAACGAGGGTTTTGCTGCTGCTTACGAAGGCTCCTTTTCTACGAGCGTAAACACCACAATTTATGGAACATTTAATTACAAATTAAAACGGTTAAAAGCCATTAGACATGTAATGTATCCATCAGCAACATTTAATATAAAGCCCGATTATTCAGACGATTTTTGGGGGTATTACAATAGTTATACAAAGGTGTTAGATACCGAAACAACAGAAGTCGATTACTCTCGATTTTCGGGGCAAGTTTATGGCGGACCTGGATCAGGAAGCGAATCGGGAACATTAGGTTTAAGCTTGAGAAATACGTTAGACGCCAAAATAATTGGAATGAAAGACACGACCAATATTCCTAAAAAGGTAAAATTATTAGATAATTTAAACTTTAGCACATCGTACAATATTTTTGCAGATTCACTAAATTGGAATCCAGTAAGGGCTTACGCTAAATCTCGTATAAACAACAATATGGATGTTCAAATAAACTCCGTTTTCGACCCCTATGCTTATGTTATAGAAAACGAAACAGGCACACGAATTAACAAAAGTTACTTTAGTGAGTACGGTGGCTTGGCAAATATGACGAGTTTCGATTTAGTACTTACTTTTCGTTTGAAAAGTAAGGTAACAGACGACACTAAAAAACAAAAAGAGGCGAAAGAAGAACTGAACATCGATGGCGACCAGTTTGTAGATTTCAATGCTCCATGGACTTTAAATGTAAGTTATCGTTACAATTACAAAAAACCATATCAGACAGAAACGATAACCAACACCCTAAACTTTAGTGGAGATGTGCGCATTACGACAAAATGGAAAGTTGGTTTTCGGTCGGGGTACGATATAGAATTGAAAAAATTCAATTACACCTCACTCGATATATACAGAGACCTGCACTGTTGGGAATTGAGCTTTAATATTGTGCCCTTTGGTACTCGAAAAAGTTATACGGTAGATTTAAGAGTTAAAGCCCCTGTGTTAAGTGATTTAAAATTATCGCGTAAGCGAAATTGGTACGATTTCGATAATTAATCTATTCATAACCTCAAATTACTACATTTGGAGCATTCGAATTTAAACTTGAAGTAGATGAAAACGATTATCGAAACAAAAAATGCTCCGGCACCAATTGGCCCATATAATCAAGCAGTATTAGCGAACGGAACGCTATATATGAGTGGACAAATTGCTATGAATCCAGAATCTGGAGAATTAATTTTAGACAATATCGAAGCCGAAACCGAGCAGGTAATGAAAAACATGGAAGGTGTTTTACTAAAGGCTGGTATGACGCTCGACAATGTTGTTAAATGTTCGATTTACATTACCGATATGAACAATTTTTCTAGAATTAATGAAGTCTATGGCAAATTTTTTACTACCGATTTTCCCGCTAGAGAAACTGTAGAAGTGGTTCGATTACCAATGGATGTTAACGTAGAAATGTCTGCTACCGCAGTAAAAGATTTTGGCTCAGACGCTGTGAAGGGGTAGGTTTCGTTTAACAAGCGTAGCCTGCCGATAGGCAGCTATGATTTGTTATACAGCGTTACCACAAGTATTTATTATTATTCAATTTTTGTAACATAAACCCATCCTTCATTTTCATGGACCATACGGCAGACTATGACCACTTCGCTTGAACACATATTTGATTTTTTAAATGAAGCTTGGACCTCTGTTTCTGATTCAAAATTAGCTACAGTTTCCAAGTTGCAAATATGATAGTCTTTTCCGTTAAATCTGAGGTAAGAACCAGTACAGTCTTTAATTACAACCATGTCCTTATTGTTTACTTTTGAGCAAGACGTAAATCCAAAGATCATCATAGTTGATACGAGTATTGAAGTAATTAATTTCATTGCCTAAATTTTTATGTGTGGTAACGTTTATAACTAAAAGCTATTCATCGTTTTAACCCTTCGACAAGCTCAGGATAAATTAATAATAGCAGGTGTTAAGCGAAATTACTCGAAAAAAACAAGAATTGCAAATCAAAAACTTGTATCCTTTGCAATGCTAATGATTAGTATATAAGCGAATTAACTCTTCAATTTAATTATTCGCAGCGCATTAAAAAGCTTAATAACAGGATAAACTGGGTCAATTTCGAACCAGCGGTGTCCAAAATTGGGGTTAGTTCCATTTGCATGGTGATTGTTATGATACGATTCGCCCAACATTAAAAAATCTACAGGAAGCAAGTTTTTGGAGGTGTCGCTTACCTTAAAGTTTGTGTAACCATATTTATGTGCAAACCAATTTATTACGGCACCATGAACAGGTCCCGATAAAAAGTGGATTGGCAGTAAAAAATACATCCACCAATGTGTAGCAAATAAAACATAGAATGTTGTGTAAGCAACCATAAAAGCAACTCTAATTGCCCATTTGTTGGTAATAATATCGAACTTTCGCCATTCGGGTAAATCGGTTTTAAACCGCTCTTCAATTTTTACTTTTTCATAAAAAATATCTCTAAATTCTTGAGCTGACCGCCACATTAATTTCCACAAGGTTTTATCATATTTTGGCGAGTGTGGGTCTTTGTCGGTGTCTGCAAATGCGTGATGCATGCGATGCATAATGCCATAAGTGTTCGGACTTAAATATGACGAGCCTTGTGCGATAAAGGAACCAATAAAAAATACTTTTTCCATGCCTTTACTCATCGTAAACATTTGATGAGCCGCATATCGATGGTGAAAAAATGTTTGAAAAAACAAGGACAAGTACCAATGTGCGATAATAAAAAGTAAGATTGCCATTTGTTGGTTAAGAGTGGTTTAATTTCATGTAAAGCGTGCAAAGGTAAGGCGAAACTGCCGTAACTATCTCTTTTTAATAATTGTTTTAAACATCGGCATCTAGTTGGTCGGTAACCACATAATAGCGAGGATCATCAATTGAAGTTTCGATAATTTTTTCGAATTTTTGACTGGCTTTTAATAGTAATAATTTACAGTCGGGACTGAGGTGAGTAAGTTTTACTTCTTTGCCTAAATCGAGGTATTTATTGGTTATTGAGCGTAATGCCTCAATCCCAGAATGATCATTAACTCTCGATTCGATAAAATCAATTTCAATTTTTTTAGGGTCGTTTTTAACGTCAAATTTTGCATTGAAGTTCTGTACAGAACCAAAAAAAAGTGGCCCCCATATTTCGTACACTTTTGTGCCGTCTTCTTTTATTCTTTTTCGAGCTCGAATCATTGTTGCGTTTTTCCAAGCAGAAACAACTGCAGAAATAATAACACCAGAAATAACAGCAATTGCCAAATCTTGCCAAACGGTAATAGCTGAAACAGCTATCAAAACAAAGGCATCGGAAAGCGGAATTTTATTTAAAATTCGAAAACTACTCCACGCAAACGTTCCAATAACTACCATAAACATTACCCCAACCAATGCTGCAATTGGTATTTGCTCGATTAATGGAGCTCCAAACAACACAAAACCCAGTAAAGCAGCAGCAGCAACTACCCCGGATAATCGTCCTCTTCCACCAGAATTTATATTGATTATTGACTGCCCAATCATAGCGCAACCACCCATACCACCAAACAATCCGTTGAGAATATTTGCGCCACCTTGTGCCACGCATTCTCGGTTTCCACTTCCGCGAGATTCTGTCATTTCATCAATGAGGTTTAGTGTCATTAATGACTCAATTAAACCAATTGCCGCCAACAAAACTGCTGTTGACAGTATCAACCCCCAATTTCCGGTAAGAGTATCGAACAAACCAAATATTTGAAATTGAAAGGTAGGTAACCCGCCTTCTAAACCTGTACCACCACCATCGCGAATAAACGAACCGACAGTGCTTACATCAATACCTCCAAAAATGGTAATTGCAGCCACTACAATAATGGCCATTAATGCCGCTGGTATTTTCTTTGTGAGTTTCGGTAAACCGAACATTATACCCATAGTTAAGCCAACTAAACCGAGCATAATTAACAGTTCATTTCCTTGCATCCATTGCATATTTCCTTCAATATTTTCTTTAAAAAGCCCAAGCTGAGACAAGAAAATAACGATGGCTAAACCGTTTACAAACCCCATCATTACAGGGTGGGGGATAAGTCGAACAAATTTCCCAAGTTTTAAAACTCCTGCCAAAATTTGAATTCCTCCGACAAAAAGCAATGTGATAAACAGCCATTGTAATCCAAGGTTTTCGATAGGTAAATCTAAGCCAATGCCAACTTCATTTCCTTTTTGAATCATATGAACCATAACAACAGCCATAG
>JAESTK010000253.1 GCA_016763645.1 Flavobacteriales bacterium | reverse complement strand
TGCCATTTCATGCACTTTGTTTAGGTCTTCTTTGCTTTCATCTGGAAAGTTCTCGGCTGCAGAAATCAACTTCGCAATGCTCTTCACATCTTTATTCCCTATGCGATTTACTTCTCCATTAAGGTCCGTTCCAGTAGGGAAATCAGATTTCTCAACCAAGTCATTAATCATACCCTGTAAACCCATCGAACGCCCATCGTCTGGATGGTATATTCTTTCGATACCGTAGGCTTGTAATTCTTCTATTTCGGTTGGTAAAATAGTTCCTCCACCGCCCGCAAATATCTTGATATGGCTAGAGCCTTTTTCTTTCAACAGGTCGTACATGTACTTGAGATACTCAACATGTCCACCTTGGTAGGAAGTCATCGCTATCGCCTGTGCATCTTCTTCAATAGCACAATTTACTACCTCTTCTACACTCCTATCGTGCCCTAAATGAATTACCTCACAACCTGTAGATTGAATGATTCTACGCATGATGTTAATCGCTGCATCGTGCCCATCAAACAGGCTTGCTGCGGTAACAATTCTTACTTTGTTCTTCGGTTGATAAGGTGTTTCTTGCTCCATTTCCTAGTATTCCTGTTCCTTGCAAAGATAAGGAAAATGTCAGCTCAAACAACGAAGATTTCACCTAATACTAGGTCTTATAAAGTTGTATTATTTACAATAAAACGTATATTTGATTATTCATTATAATGGGTAAAACAAACTCGATTTTACTATTTATCTGCATTCTGTCAATGATGTTTACTGGATGTAAGAAAATTGAATCTGGAGGTAGTTACAGTGTTAAGTTCGATGACCCTAAATTCTACTATTCGTATGATAATGAATCAATTACTATTCCTGTAGCAGCTGAACCAAGTGGGAAAGTTAATTATGCTATCGTTCGTTTCGGAGGATCATATTATGATGACACCAAGGATTATTTGGTAGTATCCGAAACATCGAATTCCGAAATAACTTTAACACTACTTAAACCAGCTTACGGTTTTGGTATAGTTACTTATCTCTTTTCGGAAGGTGAAATAAAATCAACAGATACATGCTGGTTTGGAGGAATAGCAGATTTTGAATTTTCTGGCAAAATATACTTTGATGAAAGAAACGATGACGTTATAAAGTCTTACGACATTGAAACTAATATAACGAATAAACTTACCGCTGACAATAATAATTCTTATTTATTTGGTGTATTTCCCGAGAAAGAGCGATTTATGTATGAACAAAGTTATACTGATGGATACGTTCTGAATGACTTAGGTACTGGTATTGAAACAATTGTGCAGGCAAATGGCGGGAGCAGACCTAGCAACATTGGTGGACACGTGTTTTCGACAGACGGGTTTTATCAATATTCTTCAAATAATTTGTACACTTTAGTACCGAATACAGGAAACTCTTCGTGGGCTAATTTATTAAGCACTGTTGATTACCAAACAGATGTTGATGTCGCCCTTAGGGGAAGCGATACTATAACCGTATATAGCACTAGTGGTGGGTGGAGCGTTGGTAACCGGTTATACTTGCAAGTAAATAGTACCATATTAGAATTAGATAGTGTTGGTAGTTACAATTATCTCCAAAACATCTCTATTTCAGAGAATACCGATTACGTCTACTATTTAAATGATTACGGAGGTAATGATTACATCTACAGAGCTAAGCTTTCTTCACCATATACTATTGATAAGGTAACCTCCGTTGCAGAAAGTATCTATTTACTAGATAGTTCTCCTGACGGTACTAAAGTTGCTTTTTTAGATAAAAATGCAAACTTAAAAACCATTGACGTAGGTACGAATATAACCACAACACTAATACAAAATTTAAATACCTCAAAGATATTGTGGAAATGAGAATTTTACTTTTCTTAATTACTTTTTTGGTAACCTGTGCTAGTTCTTTCGGGCAAGCCGGATTTTTAGGTAAAAGAATGTACACTTTATACAATTTTGGCATTGCACCCGCAATGGTGAACCCTACTTTCAATGGCGCTAAAAAGACTCTTAGATTCAATACGAACCACAATTTTACTTTGGGATATGTACTTTCAAATGTTCGAGCGATTGAAATAGGATTTGGATATACCAGAACATCAATTGACCATGAATATAATTCATCTTACTCATCAGATTTATACAATGTAGGTAATGCCGAACTAATAGGTGAAATTGGATACGATGAATTATTACCAGAGCTCAAAATGGTTAGCTATAGATATAATATTAATTGGATTGCATACGCTAATCAAGGAGTTCGTCTTGCACCATTAGGGGTTTACTCAGCATATGGAATTTCATTGTTAGATAGTTATATAGGAGAAAAATACGATGACGAGTTGTATTTCTTTAGCAACATTAAATCATTACTATTGTCTTATTCGCTTGGGAATAGACGAATTATTTTTAACTCAATTATGCTTGACTATTCTATTGGATCGACACTTAACCTGTCTATTGTAACAAGCGGCATTTCTAATACTAAAATGAAATCTGCAGCGCAAGAACGAATACAAACTGCAAATTTTTTAATTGCCAAATTAGGAATAGGGCTAGTTTATTAAACTGACAAAGAGATTAAAATGACACTTATGAAATACTTATCATTACTAATATTTTTACAAGTTAATGTGTTATCGGCACAAGACTTTGATAAATACCAATCTATGAAAAGCTCAGGACAAATTCCTGCTCATTTTATCGAATCTAATTATTCGAAATACATTAAGGACATCAACCAAATTGAATCGAAAGACAACAGGAAAACAAAAAATGATAAAAAAGATTTTTACTTAGCCAACAACTATGAAATAAGCCAGTTGTTACTTGGGGGAGCTGTACTTTTCAACAACGAATTAACCGACTATGTAAATAAAGTAGCCGATGTTGTTCTGGCAAATGACGATCGACTTAGAGACCAGCTTCATTTTTACGTAATTCGTTCCAGTGCTGTAAACGCATTTACAACTAATGACGGTTATATTTTTGTGAATATTGGGCTACTTGCTCAACTCGAAAACGAGGCTCAATTAGCCTTTGTATTATGTCATGAAATAGTACATTATATGGAAGACCATGCAATTGATGGTTTTCTTGAAAAAAACAAAATGGAAAGAGGCGACAAAGGGTATAAACGGGTTAGCTATGAAGAAAAGCTCGTTGCCGAGTGTAATTTCTCTCAAGACATGGAGTTTGAAGCCGACAGAAAAGGGTTGGACTTGTACCTTGACACTAAATATACTTCTTCTGAATTACTAGGCGTGTTTGATGTGTTACAATATTGCTATTTACCTTTTGATGAAATTAAATTCGATAAAGATTTTCTCGAAAACAAAACCTTTAAATTTCCCGACACTCTTTTTAGTGTAGAAGCTAACCCCATCTCATTTGATGACAATTATGATGACTCTAAAAGTACACATCCGAATACAAGAAGAAGAAGAGAAATTGCGTATCGAGAAATTGAAGGAGAAAACGATAAAGGCAAAACAGCATTCATTGTTTCTGAAAAGGAATTTAATAAGGTAAGAGACATCTCTCGTTTCGAGCTAACTCCATTGTATTTAAGGGAAAAGCAATACGCAATGGCGCTATACAATACATTTCTACTTTCCAAAACCTACCCAAATTCAGAATACAATAAAGTTGCAACGGCACAGGCATTATATGGATTAACGATCTACAAAAATGAAAGAAGTTTTTACGATGTATGCCCTAAGCCTAAAAAAACAGAAGGAGAATCGCATCCATTATTTTACTTTTTAGTTGAACTAGAAAAAGTTGAGCTAAACGTAATTAGTGCCGCGTATGCTTGGGATGTTCACAAACAGTTTCCGACCAATAAAACAGCAAAATTACTTTCCGATGACTTACTAAAAGAGCTGGCGTTTGAGCACGACTTATCCCCTTACGACTTTTATAAAAAGCCCAAAGGAGAAGTGAAAAAAGAGATTGTACAAAAGGAGGAAACCCCTGACAAAAATGAAAGCAAGTACGACAAAATTAGAAGGTCTCAGAAGAAGGTAGATGTTGAAGAAGAAGACAGCTTCTACAAATATGCATTCATTGAGCACCTGAAAGATAGAAAATTTAAATCGACTTTCTTCGACTTTGTTGATCTTAAGGAAAAAGAAAGACAAGAGGAAAATGATGACTCTGGAGAGAAAAGAAAAGCCAGACAGAAGGAAGAAAAAATGATTCGCAAAAAAGGCAAAGCATTAGGTATTGATAAATTGGTAATTGTCAATCCGTTTTACTTGATATATGACGGTGATAAAGACAAAGTAGAATATATTAAATCAGAAAGCGAAGAAACGGTTTTGTCAAAAAAATTAATGAAAATGTCAAAAAAATTAAAATTATCAACCGAAATAATTGAACCCAATGAACTAAATCAAAATGATATTGAACGTTACTTACAAATTGCAACGTTAAATGCTTGGGTTTCAGAAAATTTTAATCACGAAGACGTTGATTGCATTTCTAGTAGTCAACAATCTATGGATAAAGTTATCGAGCATTTTGGAACCAAATACTTTGCGTGGGTAGGTGTTTTCGAATTAGAGGGAAGTTCAAAAGCAAACGGTTATTATTTTATCATATTCGATGCAGAGTCTGGCGATTTAATCTTGTCAGTGGAAGAATATCGAAGATCCAAATTGAAGTCAGATCAACTCAATGCACTCATATTTAATGGACTTTATCAAGCTCATAACAAACGAAAGAAAAAGAGGTAAGATGAAAAAATTAGTAATTTTATCAATAATAGCTATCAGTTGTCACTCTTCTTATTCTCAAAAAGGATATTTAGGTAAGAAAACGCTTTTGAGATATGAAATAGCTTCAGCCCCCGCCTTAATTAACCCAACGCTAAGTAACGACTATGGCATAAACAAGATACATAATTTCTCATTGGAATATTCTACTGGTTCCTCCACACAACTTGGAGTTGGGATATCCTACAATAAAACTCGAGTTGCTTTTGATGAAACAGTTCAAATTAGCGTTGGTTACGACAATTATTACGGCACTAGCACTTCGGGACAGTCTCTATATCCCGTTAATTACACTCCTGATTTCACCGGAGAAGTCGCGACAACAGGTTATAATTTTTACATTAATTTGTTTGGCAGAAAATCAGTTTCGTTAATTGGAAAATACCATCAATTTAAAGCTTCTTTACACAAATCTAGAGTTACAATAGTCAAAGAAGACTTAGAAATGACTCTTGATAAGATAGATGACGACTACTATTCGTCATATGATAATATCTCAGTTAAAACTATGTATCCAAATCGGTTCGTAAATGAATACAATTACACTTCGTTTTCTTTGTCGTATGGAATGTACTACCAAAGAATTTTATTTGGTATTATCCCAATCAATTTTGGAGTTCAATTTGGATGGATGAGCGGTGGCTTTCTAGCTTCAGATCAATGGAACGGTGTAGGGGTAATAAGTGAGATAATTGGCTTTTCTACTGATTTAAAGGCCCAGAATTATATACTAAAGGGCACAAGGGCTAGGCTATCTTCACAGGGAGTGTTAAACTTTAAACTAGGTTTTGGTTTTCTTGCCATTTAAATATTAAATTATGAAACACCTTTATATCATTCTATCATTAGTTTTAGCGGTCGGTCTTAATTCCTGTAAGAAAAAAGGCTGTACGAATTACATTGCAGAAAATTTTGACAAACGTGCGCGGGTTGACGATGGCTCATGCATTGTTAAAGGCTGTATGGATTCATATTCACTAAACTACAACGAAGATGCGACTATTGATGATGGTTCTTGCACTATTTTAGGATGTACCGACCCAACATCGTATAATTATGACCCACTTGCTAATTCAGATGATGGATCATGCGAGTATAACGGAACCGTGACATTTTGGAGTAGCAACAACTACTCGTCTGACACCTATATCTATATAGACAACGTTCTTGTTGACATCTTGCCCGCAGCTTCGACCGCATCGAGCCTCTGGTGGAGCGATTATCCAACTTGCGGACAAACAGAAAACTGTGTAACAATTAGTCTAAGCCCAGGGCAGCACGAGTACTACACTGGAGTATGGTATTATACTCTGTATGTAGAGAGTGAAGGGTGCGAATTGATTAGCATCTAGTCTGATTTCCAATTCCTATTCGCTTTAACATCCGATTTTTTCTTTTTATCAGATAACCGCTTCTGAATTTTAGAATACGGAACTTTAGTTGGTTTACGTTTTTTGGGAATTTTAATGCTATTCCCAAGCAACACAAGTAATTTTTTTATTGCGTCTTCCTTGTTTCCCAACTGACTTCTAGACTCTTGAGATACAATTCTAAGCAGCGAACCTTTAATTAGCTTAGATTGCAATTTAACTGACAATCGTTTCTTCTCTTCCGTACTTAACCCCATAGATTGATAAACATCAAAAAAAACCTCAACTTTAGTCTCCGTTTTATTTACATGCTGCCCCCCTGCCCCTCCACTTCGCGAAGTTTTAATAATTAATTCTTTTATGATGATTTCCTTGTTCATTATAGTTTAGCAAAATTAGTGATAAACATATGAATTTGTACTTTTGAAATAATCTAAAACATTCATCATGAGGAAATTAATCATCATCAGTTCAATCGCTCTACTTGTAGGAGGAAGTTTACTTTTACCATAATTCTAATGTATTATTTTTAGAATAGGTCTTAACTTTTATGTCCGAACAAAGCTACCAACTCCACTACTAAAAATGTTGTTCTCGATACTAAATTCTTTTCAAAATTTCACTCAAATTGACATTTTTCAATCGACCCTATCTAAGTAATCTAGATTAAGAATTTCAACTCTTCTTGTACTTATCGTGCAGACCTTTGCTTTCTAAAATCATTGGAATAATTTTAGCTAACCGTTTTACTTTTGTTTCGTTACGCTTGGCTTCACTAATGTATTCCACAAATTCTCTTTTGCAAGTTAAAGAGAGTTTATCGTAACATTCTAGCAACTGAGCACTATAACTTAACTCTTTTTGAAGCTCAATAGGTATGACCAAAGGCTTTTTTTGAGGTTTGACTTTCTTACCAGCTTTTTCGTTGTTTATTGCTTCTTTCACATATTCCAACACCTGTTTCGCGTCTATTTCTTCAATGGAATTAAAACGCCATTGACGCAACGCTTTGGTTGTTCCTTCTTGTGCATTTATCAATACTTTTTGCGCATCTTTAAGAAAAACCCCTTGGTGAAACCACAAACCCACATAGGATTTAAAAGATGCCACACCTATGATATTCTTCCCTCCTACTGTATAGCACGGTGCTCCCCATTTTACACATTCTTCCAATTCAGTTGAAAGAAGGATTTTTCGTAACAATTCCAAAGCGGCTTGATGCTCTGGGTGAGCAATTATATATTCGTTGACTGTTGCGAAGGTTTTCATTGTTTCTTAGCTAATTGCATATTCTTGCACTAAAATATCGGTTGGGATGTGTAACTGAACGCTAATTTTTCGAATCATTTCTAAAGTAAGCCTTCGCTTTTTATTTAAAATTTCACTCACTCGACTCTTTAGACCAACAACCTCTGCCAACTCTTTTTGTTTCATACCCATTTGCTCCATTCTAAACTTAATGGCTTCAATAGGGTCGGGCATTCCTATTGGGAAATGTTCTTCTTCATATTTGTCAATCAAAATAGAAAGAATTTCAAGCTCATCCCCTTCTTGAGTCCCTTTTTTCGCTTCGAAAATACTCGCCAATCTAATAAGAGAATTTTCGTGGTCTGCTTCGTTATTTATAGGTTTTATTTCCATGATTATAATTCGTTAGCATTAATTTTA
>JAESTK010000252.1 GCA_016763645.1 Flavobacteriales bacterium | reverse complement strand
TTCAGCCAACTTATGCTAGGTATATTTATAGAGCTTACAAGCCACATCCGCTTATTAGTTTCGATAAAGGCACATCAAAAAATATGCTGCGTCTATCGTTTGGTTTGGGGTATCAGTTTGGTAGCGGAAGAAAATCGAAGGAATAAATTTGTTATTAAAAACCCCACCTGCTGGCAAGCAAATGGGGTTTTTTATTTATACGGGTCTTATAATAGTTACTTTCCTTTAGCTAAATAGCCAAGTACCATAATCATACAACCTTTTTTAATGGTATCATTAGTTGGTGGAATTATATAGTCAATGTACATTTTTTTCGATTTTTCAGGTTCCCACACATATTCTTTTTGGTCTGTTGGAAAATCTTTACTAGAAAAAAGTAAATTTCTGTGTTTGGCTTCAATTTTGTGATCGTAAACATTTATTTCAATATCTTGAGGCAAACCTTCCCGACTGAAAATAATTCTATATTTCTCTCCAATGTAAAGTGGAATTTCCACTTCTTTCATTTGAGGTTTGTTCTTAAACGTGATGCTACTTCGTTTTGAAGCATCATAACTATAAGGGTTTAGTAGTTGCTTACACTTCTTTTTTGTTTCAGAAGAAGTGCATGAGTCAACGATTTCGGTAGCTTGATTTTTACTACTGGCAGAAGTAAATGCAACCAAAATAGTTGAGATTGAGAGTACCGAAATAATTACAATTTTTTTCATATCTCAATTTTTTTACTGCAATTCTACTCCTGTTATTTTACTTCGTAAAGCTTCAACTTTTTCAATTATCATACCTAGTTCTTCGTCAGATATTTTGATGTCGGCAAAAGAAACATCGTCTATGTCCATCCCTCTTAGGGCTTCAAAATCCCTATAAGTATTATCTATGTCTTCTAAACCAGCTGTAATTTCTTTTAGAAATTCGCTTTCGTTAGGGTATTGCTTTAATGCTTCAATTACGTTTTCGAGAATTACCATTTGCTCAATAAGGCGAGAAGTTATTGAAGGGTTGTCTTTTGTCGCAATTTGAACGCCTATATGCATACCTTCAGTCCAGCCACCAGCAAAGAAAATTACTGACATATACTGCTCTTCATTATCTTCTAAATGCTCGTCTAAATTTTCTTGAATTGTCGCTAAAATATATATCAGGGAGTCATCATTATCAATATTACTCTCGAAACTGGTAAAGATGTTACTTGTACCAAACATGTCGCTCATTCCTAAATCATCGGATAAGGTTTTTATGGTTTTCATGTATTTAACAGCATCTTGAGGTTGTTTGTTAAGTACACAATAAGAAAGATCGGCTGCGTAAACCCCAAAATTTAGAGCTTTACTAACCCGATCAGTGTAATTCGAAACATTTTCGACAGGGCTCGTGGTTTCATTAGTATAAGTTAGCCCTGCTCTTTTAAAAATGGCGGCAATTTGCAATGGGGAAGGCATAATGAAATTGTAAGAGTCATCATCATCATAATCTATTGTAGTATCTTCTTCGGTTTGCATTTCTACAATAGGTTCTGGTGTGGGGTCTTCTCCACATGCGACTATACTAATAACAACTCCAAATGCTATTATTTTAGTCCATAAGTTTAATTTAATTTTCATCCTGATTATTCAATTAATTTTTACTAAAGTATAAACTCTTTATTAATCCTCAAACACTTCGACTTCTTTTAGTTGTTTTGTGAGGTCAGTAAATTTTCCTTTGTATCGTGTTGCTTTTACCAAATGGTTATCTATCCAATGATAATTTCCACCCCTAGGTTTGTTCATTAGCAGCCCATGGTATTTAAATTTATGCTTTTCTAACCACTGTTCGGTATAGTCTCTATGTGCTTCGGTTCTTGAGGTGAAAAAGGTAATTATATGACCTTCATCGTACCACTTGTTTAATATCTCCATGGCGTCAGGAAATGGCACGCATGTCAGCATTCTTTCAGGCTCTTCGTTCGGAACATCTTCTGTAATTGTGCCGTCAATATCAATTAAATAGTTTTTTACTTCGCTTGATAGTTTTGGGCTAATTAAGTTGCCGTCTGTGTCGTATGTATTTTTTAATTCTTTTTTCATTAGGTGTGGATTAGAATTACAAAAGTACAGAGGAATAGTAGATAACTACATAAAAATCAGTTACTTTTTAAACAATTGATGAACATTATTTAGATTTCGGATAAATTTATCTAGCATAGAAATAATAGCAATTATCCGTTCTTCTTTTTCCGTTAACAAAAACGTATTTTTGCTAAGTCAGCATGAAAAAATATTTGTCACTTTACCTAATCTCATTTTTTTGCTACTCTGCTTTTGCAGATCAAAGGTCTGTTGATAGCCTGCAAGGAATAATTCATCAAGAAAGTGGAGATAGCAACACTGTGGACGCATACATTGCATTGTCGGAAATTACTATGGAGGCATCAAATGTAGATGCTCTTAATTACGCACGAAAATCGGTAAGTACAGCAAGGCGAATAGGAGACAAAAAGCGCCTTTGTAATACTTATATTGTACTAGCCGAGGCGTATGAAAATATTTCTGGCTTTAAAAGTTCAATAAAATCATATCAAAAAGCGTTAGAAATTGCGGAAAGTATTATTTATTATGATGGAATAACCTCCACCCTACGAGGTTTGTCTTCAGTTTACGAAAATGGAGGTAAATATGCCCTCTCTCAGGAGGTTAATTTCAAATTACTTGGGATATATCAATCTCATGGAGATTCTGTAGGAATGGGAGATGCTCTTTCCTATATTGGTATTATTTACTACTATGAAAATAATTTTAACTTATCTCTCGATTACAATATTCGATCATTAAAAATGTACGAATCTCAAAACGATTTTGAGGGAGTTTCCATCTGTTACAATAACATTGCGAATGTGTATAGTGATAGAGAAGATTACACAACGGCTTTAACCTACTATATAAAATTTTTAAGAATATCGAGAGAAATAAACGATTATGACGGTGAAATTACAGCACTTAGTAATATGGGAGATGTTTATTCTGTTTTGGGAAAAAAGGAAAAAGCTTTCGATTACTTAGTTCAAGCAATAATGATTGCAGACAAACACAAAGACAAGTGGGCAAAAATAAGCCCGTTGATCGCCTTGGGAGGGCTGTTAAATGCCAATAGTAAAGGTGAAGACGCATTACCATTTTTACTCGAGGCAGTAGAAATTGGAAATAAATTAGGCTTGTTAAGTGAGTCGATAGATGCTTATGCCGCCTTAGCATTATCTTATGAACAAGCTGGTCAATTATCGACATCGATAATGTACCACAAGCAAGTGAAATTGCTTACGGATAGCCTCCATAGCCAAAATAGTTTAGAAAAATTAGCAGAACTAGAAGCTGTTTACAAGGTTAAAGATGCGGAAAGTCAGTTATCAATAAAAAACTCTGAACTTGAATTAAAAGATCTAGAATCGAAAGAGCAAAAGCTATTGTTAGTGGTATCTATATCCGGCATTGGGTTGTTAATTTTATTTTACCTTAAGAAACCACCTGCTTTGCAGGTGGTAATGTAATTGAGGCTATGCCTATATTTGTGAAGTATGAGCAAATATAAAAAACAATCGCATGTGATATATAAATGCGATTACCATATTG
>JAESTK010000251.1 GCA_016763645.1 Flavobacteriales bacterium | reverse complement strand
ATCTATGGCAAGTTTTGCTATTTACCCAAAGCAAATGGTAACGTTAATAAAAGTGTCTGAAGGGGTAAACCAGTTAGATTCTATGTTTACTGATTTGTCTAATCAACTCAACGAAGATATTGAGTACCAGTCAAAAGTACTAAGCGGACTACTTGGACCTCTGCTTATCGTTTTTGTGGGGGCTTTAATAGCTGTTGTGCTTATTGCGATGTACTTACCAATGTTTAGTATGAGCGATATCCTTCCATAACTCAATTTTTTAGTTCAATTTTGTAACGAATACAAATACATAATTATGTTAAAAGGATTTTCACTTACAGACGTACTAATTGCTTTGGTAATTATAGGCATATTAACTGCAGGCGCAGTTGTCGGTTATGGAAGTATGATGGCAAAAGCGCGTTCGCAAGAAGCTAAAACTCAGTTAGAGCATTTACACACATTGCAATACACTTATTTTTTAGAACATGCTAAATACGCTGAAACACTTAAAGATCTTGGTTTTGAGCAACAGAAACTAACCACAGACAACGGTAGTGCTAATTACCTGATCGAAATTGCAGCGGCTTCAAGTGCAGGGTTTCAAGCGAAAGCAACCGCGGTAGTAGATTTTGACCAAGACGGACAAATTAACGTTTGGCAAATAGACCAAGACAAAAAGTTCTTGGAGATTGCCGAAGACTAATCTCGTGGTTCTTGCACTAAAGGCGGTAACCCTTTTATCACTCATAATTATTGCCTATTTCGATTTTAAAGAGCGGCAATTCCCATGGTGGGCAATCGCACTTTGTTTTTTATGTGTTGTTTCTCTAGGCGTAATCCAGCTAGAAATCAGTGTTTTTCTTCAAACCAGTATAGTAAATGTGGGATTTGTGCTCGTTCAACTATCGTTACTTGTCCTCTGGCTTTTAGTAAAACAAAGAAGGCTAATAAATATCGTGGACAATTACCTTGGTTTAGGTGATATTTTGTTTTTTGTTACCACCTGCTTCGCTTTCTCATTCTTTAATTTTATTTTTTACCACTTTATAAGTCTGTTTATCACATTGATTGTTGCACTTTTGATGAAACGAGCCAATAAAGAAGTAGAACAGGAAATACCTGCTGCAGGTATTTTATCAGTCATTTTCGGGTTGATTCTGTTAGTTGGAACAATTGCAAAATTCGATTTCTATAACGATAATTGGGTTATAGCATGGATGTAACACAAACTAAAAATATTGAAATATCTACTGAGCTTCAACAACTCATTACAGGGGAACAAGCCCGTAGATATCGTATTTTGCCAAAGTCAGAACAAGACGGCACATTAACTTTCTTTATCGACAGCAAACAGCCAGTTGATGAGCTTGCGAATGAGCTAGAAATCTTGTTCGGAAAAACAGTTGATTTAATTTCTATAGCCTCAGAAAGTATTACTGAGGGGGTTTCTAAATACTATAGAAACACTAAAAGTGGAGCAACAACTAAAAAAATTGATTTACGTAATGCGAGTTCTGATGATTTTCTCGAAGATTTAATTCTCGAAGCAAAGCAATTTGGTAGTTCCGATATTCATATCGAAGCCTACGAAGAACGGTGTCGAGTACGCATTAGAATTGATGGGGACTTAGTTGAGCGTTATGTGATTAATCGAGAAGATTATCCGTCATTAATTAACAAGATTAAAATTAAATCGAACCTCGATATTGCTGAAAAAAGATTGCCACAAGATGGGCGAATTTTTTTCGAACAACGCGGTGTCAAATTCGATATTCGGGTTTCTATTTTACCTACACTGCATGGCGAAAAAGTAGTAATGCGACTCCTAAATAGTGATGCTACAGAAATTGACATTCACTCTTTAGGTTTTTCAGAAGAAGAACTAAAATCCTATTTAGAAGGAATAAAAAAACCAAACGGAATTATTTTGATTAGCGGGCCTACAGGTTCTGGGAAAACAACAACACTCTACGCCACATTAAAATTACTAAACGAAGAAAAAAGAAACGTTGTTACCGTAGAAGACCCCATTGAATATACACTTGAAGGTATCAATCAAGTTCAGGTTAAAGACAGTATTGGACTCACTTTCGCTAGTGCCTTAAAATCTTTTTTACGGCAAGATCCTGATGTAATTATGTTGGGCGAAATTCGCGATGCTGAGACAGCAAACATGGCAATTCGGGCAGCTTTAACTGGTCATTTGGTGCTTTCAACAATCCACACTAATTCCGCTTGGCGTACTATTTCTAGGTTGGTTGATATGGGTGTGGAGCCTTTTTTATTAGCCAGTACCATCAACACAACGGCAGCACAACGTTTGGTGAAGGTTTTGTGTGCGGAATGTAAGGAAGAAAAAGTGCTTTCAAAAGAAGATTACCCTCCTCATTTTATTCCAGAAAAACAGTTGACCCATCATAATGTCGCAAAAGGTTGCGAGGCCTGCTTTTTTACAGGATATAAAGGTCGAAAAGCGATTTACGAAATCATTCCGATAGACAATAGCTTGTCTAAGGCAATAAAAAATAATAATTTTGATATATCTGATGAGTTGAAAGAGATGGGATTACGTACACTTTCTCAAAATGCTTTCGATTCATTTGCGCAAGGAATTACCAGTTTGGACGAAGTTTATCCGCTGCTTTCTTCCGATTAAAAAGAATTGATTATGAGTAAATTAACTAAATTATTTGCAGTGCTTTCCTTCTGCGTTATTACGTTAGGGAGTATCGCTCAAGACCGTTTTGACGAGTTAAAACATACATTAGATGTTTTATCGGCAGACGTACCAGGGTTAAATGAGCAAGTAGAACTCTCCGTAAGTGGGGTTTCTCTTCAAGAGTTTATGCGAGGCATCGCTTCTGCCCACAACCTAAATGTGAGCATTAATCCTTCCATAAAAATTAATGTGGTCAATAATTTCTCAAACGCAAGGGTTGCAGATGTGCTTCTTTTTGTTTGTAAACAATACGATTTGGATATCAACTTTATAGGCTCCATTATGTCTTTTAATAAGTATGTATCGCCACCCGCAGAGCCGATTGCTTATAAAGCGAAAAACTTGAAAATCACTTACAATAACCAAACTGATTTTTTATCTATCGATTTAAAACGAGATAGCTTGGATTTAGTCGTTCGAGAAATCACCAAACTTTCTTTTAAAAATGTTGTTATTGCACCTGAGCTTGAAAACGAATTAGTTAGTGGCTACATACAAAACAGGCCATTCGCAAACACACTCGAAAAATTAGCTTTTGCGAATAACCTTAAAATTTCATCAACCGATGATAACTTCTTTTTAATTGAGAAAAATACTGATGCGACTACAGCGAACAATTCCAATTCAAGAAACAACAGTAGAACCAATAAAGGGAATAATCGAACAGCAAATAAAACACAAGGATTAATATTGTCTATTGACGATAACGACATGCTAACCGTTGATGCTAAAGATGTTTCGATAGCAGAAATAGTTGATGCGGTGGCAACAGAAGCGTTAAAAAGTTATTTTCTTTTTTCCGAGCCACAAGGAAATACAACTCTCTACATCGAAAACGTATCGTTCGATGATTTTATGACCTACCTACTGAATGGGTCTGACTATACCTATAAAGTAGAAGAGCAAGTTTATTTAATAGGAGAACGGAAATTAGAACGATTAAGAACAACAAAAATGGTTCAGCTTCAAAACAGAACGGTAGAATCCATCATTGATTATATACCCGCAGAATTAAAAACGGGAGTTGATATTAAAGAGTTTTTGGAAATGAATAGCCTTGTGCTTAGTGGGTCAACGCCTCAAATAATTGAAATTGAAAAATTTATCAGAGAAGTTGATTTGGTGGTTCCTGTAATTTTAATTGACGTTATGGTATTGGACGTGTCTAATACCAACTCATTGAGTACAGGGCTCAAAATAGGCGTTGGAAATAGGCCTGGTACTGAAGGTGAAGGAACGTTGTACCCTGGGTTAGACTTTGGAGTAAGCACAGGTGCCATCAACGATTTGTTGGGGCTGTTTAACGGTTACGGAATTATTAATTTAGGACAAGTTGTCCCTGATTTTTATGTGCAAATTAATGCCTTAGAAAGCGAAGGGCTACTCAACAAAAAATCAACTCCAAAGTTAGCAACACTTAATGGGCATGAGGCCTCGATGAGTATCGGAGAAACGGAATATTATGCAGAAACGTCTAGCAACATAGTTGGAAACCAAACCATCGGGGTTTCCAATTCGATTATTTATAAATCTCAAAATGCAGATTTATCGATAAAAAATCAAACCCATTGTTTCTGGCGATCAACAGGTAACTATGGAGATTACAGTAGAGCGTTCAGATTTTAAACCTTCTCCAGGAGAGAATGCACCAAGAGGGTCAACTACGATAAGTTTTGAATCGATGATACGAGTGAGGAATGGAGAAACAATATTATTAGGGGGTTTAGAGGTTAAATCTAAAAGTAATTCGGGGAGTGGTTTACCCGTTTTGTCTCGAATTCCAGTGTTAAAATGGTTTTTCAGTAATAGAACCCGAGCGACCCAAGACGCGAAATTGCACATCCTAATCACGCCAACAATCATTTATTAATCATGGTTGCTGGAATTGATTTCCAACGTTTGTTGACTGGCAATACAGTTACTGGGGTTGAACTGCATATTGGAAAAGACGGTTCAGAAACCTACCGTTTCACGAAACTATCCAAAACGAAAAACGAGATTAGCGTTTCCGACAAAGGAGGTGCTTATCACTCATTAGCAGAACTAGCGCCATTTTTAAATGCAAAAATTCCAATTTGCCTTTCGATTACAGGGAAAGATGTGATTTTCAAAAAAATAGAAATTTCTGATATTACCCATGAAACGGAATTACTGGAAACCATTTTTCCGAATGTTAATGCAGAAGAGTTTTATCTACAGTCAGTTACCACTTCAGTAGCATATTTTGTTTCCGTAATTCGAAACATACGACTATCTGAAATTATTGAAGAATTTCAGAATAAAGGAATATCAGTTATTCATATCGAAATTGGTCCAGTACATATTGCCGAAACATTAACCATTACCGAGTCAATTAACAGTAGAAGCAACTTAAATATTGGAAATGCCTCTTTTGATTTTATCAACAATGAGCTCACAAATTGTGTATTAAACCCGACTGAATTTGTAGACGAAAACATTGATGTTGGTGGAGAAATTGTAAGAAAGTCCGAATTAACTGCCTTTTCTGTAGGATTTAGATATTTATTGGGCTTATCTCCAAACCAACCAACAGTTAGTCAACTAGAAGCTACCGAATTTTCGTACAGTTCATTGTTTAAAATTAGCGGTTTACTTGCTGCAAGCATTCTATTTTGCATCCTTGTAGGGAGTTTATCGCTTGGGTATATCAACTCTAAAAAACTAGATGGATTAGAGTTTCGGTTATCCGAAAACAAGGAGCAGATTATGAAAGTCGCCCAATTAAAACAGCAGTTGAATCAAAAAAGAGAATCGTTGTTTTATCTGGGGATGATAGAGCACCCAAAAAGCTCATTTTATGCTGATAGAATTGGAGGAACGGTACCTTCCAAAATCACCTTGCAGTCATTAAAGTTCTTTCCGCTTCAACGAAATAAAGACCAATTTGAAAAAACATTGCGTTTCGATGAAAACGTAATTTTAATTGAAGGTCAGACGCCAAAGAGTGTTGTCCTTAATGATTGGATAAAGGAATTAAACCAATTTGAATGGTTAGCTGATATTACTATCATCAGTTACGAACAAAAACCTGAAAAGGGAGTAGGTGAATTTGGATTAAGGCTAATCCTAAACACGGAAAGTGATGTGGAGTAGCCTGTCCAATAAATATCGATGCTATTTGCTTTGGGGAGCAACACTTTTAATGAGTATAATAATCTATGTAACATTAATTAGTTCTGTATTCGAACAACTCGAAAAAAGAGACGTAATGGCAAGCCAATTAAGTGCAATTCAGAACGCTTCTACACATATCAAACAACTTGAACAAGAAATTGAAAAAGCAGATAAACTATTAGGAAACTCCTCTGCTAATTTCAGCAGTTTTCAGCAAGAACTCTTGAGTATTGTGAGTCAGCATTGCAAGAGCAATAAATTAATTTTAAGGGACTTTCCCGAACCAAAGATTGAAAATAAGGAAGGTTTTTTAATCGAAACCAACATATTTGAAGTAAGTGGCAAATTCAAAAACTTGGTTCAATTAGTTTATCTGTTTGAGCAGCAACAAAAAATTGGAAAAGTAGCTAGTGTTGCATTCCAAAAAAAGAAAGATGTCGTCAATAGAAGTGAATATTTGTCAGCCTTGGTTTACATTCAAAACATTAGAAAAAATGATTAAAATAAAAATATTAGCCATAATTGTAGTGATTTTAGCCTTTGTCTCTTGCTCAGATATATTTGAGAAGGATTTAGCAAAAGAGTCGATTATAGTTCTAGGGCCAAACGACTTAACGGAAACTTATACACTAAATCAAACGTTTTGGTGGGGAGATTTAAAAGGTGCAGATGAATACAACCTTCAAATTGTGTCTCCAAGTTTTGATGCACCAATTCAATGGTTGTTAGACAGTAATACGGTTGCGACAAAATATCCATTTACACTTTCTCCCGGTAATTACCAATGGCGCATTAGGGCAGAAAACGGTAGTAGCTCAACCGAATATATAATTAGAACGCTGACTATTTTGTCAGATTCCACACAAGATTTATCTAATCAAATAATGGTACTAAATAGCCCCATAAACAGCCTTGTAACTAACCAATTGACACTAACTTTTATGTGGGATACGCTTACCTATGCCAACGATTATGTCTTTGAAATAACAACACCAGACTTTGTAACAGGAACAAAAGAATCACAAATTGAGACAAATGGAACGGCTAGTTATACTGCCGCCCAAGAAGGTAACTATCAATGGCGGGTTCGTGCGCAAAATGATATTTCTTTTCTTCTTTCCGAATCTTTCAGTTTGTTAATAGACACTACAGCACCTAATCGACCTGCCAGTTTACTACCAATCAACAATGCTTCAATGACTGATAGTACTATTTCATTTTCATGGAGCCAAGGTGCAAATACGGGATCATCGCTTTTCGATAGCATTTTTATCTATACAGATTCAACATTTATTTCTTCTAGTTTAATGCTAAAACAACAATTATCATCGCCAAATTTTGCAGATTCTCTTGGTGGACCGAATACCTATTATTGGCTCGTAAGGACATATGATATTGCAGGAAATCAAAGTTCTTACAGTAACTATAATCGACTTGATATACAATAAGTGAAAGAGCAGCAAAAAATAGTAATCCTTGTCCCGCTGGTTATTCTGATTTGGGGGTACGCTATTTATGCACTTATGAGCGTTTCGGGTGGAAGCAACATTAACAATACTACAAAATTCGCCATCGAAATGCCTGAAAACTTACAGTTGTCTGCAGACTCATTTAAGTTAAAATTAAATTACAAAGACCCTTTTTTAAAGGGGGTTATATATAAATCAAGTGCAATTTTGCAAAATGGTATCACTCAAAACATAACTCCCGTTGTAAAACAGGTTAAGAACACAACTACTGTAATAGCCTGGCCAAAACTCATTTACAAAGGGACAATAAAAAACAAAAATTCCAATAAGCTAATTGCTATTTTGGAAATCAATGGTAATGAGGCGCTTTTAAAAGAGGGGGATGAGTATATGCAGGTTGATCTGCTGAAAATCTACTCAGATTCGGCTTTTGTTGGGTTTGAAAAAGAGAAAAAGTTCATTGTAAAATAGCTTAGGTGGTTCTGTCGCGTTAATTTTGACAGAGAAGGAAAAGTTAATTTTTAAGGAATTTAAGCTGCCAGCGATTTGAAAGTTTTGAAATAGGAGGGGAGTGGATGATCAATTTGATCCTTTCTGATGATGTTGATTATCTCGATTCCAGTGAGTGTTCTTTGGGCCGATTCAAATTCTTTGAATCCTGTGGTAATGTAGATTCGCCTTTTCACTGTTCGATTATCCTGTTCAACGATGTTATTGAGGTACTTGCATTGCCTAATCTTAATGTTTTTCTTCCAAAAATTTCTTTGGTTTACTGTTCTTACTGCCATGAAGTTCGCCCCACTTTTGTCAATGTTTATTACCCTAGGTTTGCCATTATTTCTAATTGCTTTGTACAAGGATTCCTGGGCGGAACCTTTCATTCTTCTCTTAGTTAGCAGGAAATCTATTGTATTTCCAAACTTGTCCACGGCTCGATATAGGAACCGATCCTTGCCTCCAACTTTGATGTAGGTTTCATCCATTCTCCAGCTGTCATAAACCTGTCTTTTTCTTTTGTTCATGTTATCTTCAATAACAGGAGTGAATTTAAAAACCCATCTTTGAATAGTTGAGTGATCTGCAACAACATCTCTTATTTTGAGTAGTTCTTCCACGTCTCGATAACTCAAAGTGAATCTCAATTTGAAATAAACCGCTTGAAGAACTATCGCTTTTGGAAACCTGTGGTGTTTGTACATGGTATTCTGTATTTTAGTATCTTTCAAATCTACAAGAATCAGATTAACGCGACAGAATCCATCCATTCCCAAATACTTACTATGTGGTGTTAACACCAGCTGGAATCTTTGCGCAAAAGGTAGTTCAATCAGAAAGAATTCCCCGAGGCTCTGCCTCGTGGGTTTCCGCTTCAACCTCTCCTTGAGGAGAGGTCAAAACTTTGTTAAAAGTTTTGGGTGAGGTGTAGATAACGAATTT
>JAESTK010000250.1 GCA_016763645.1 Flavobacteriales bacterium | reverse complement strand
CGACCACGTTATCGATTTAGGACCAGATGGTGGAAGAAAAGGCGGAAAAATTGTCGCAACTGGAACTCCTGAACAGGTTGCCCAAAACAAACAGAGCATTACAGGTAAGTTTCTAAAGGAGGAGCTTTAGAAATCAGCTAAAATACAGTGTTTACTGGGTTTTATATCGGCTAAAAACTCTTCAGCGTGTAACGTAAAGAGGGTTTCTACTGGACATGCTATAATAAACTGGACGTTGAGTTAAGGTAATATTGCAAAAATTTATCTTAGCAAAATGACAAGAAGAAAATTCACAGTAAGTTTTAACCCGTATTATTCACCATAAATACGCGCTGTTTAAGTTGTACTTCTCTGCTGTAAGTGATAAATCTAGAGTCACGTAAGTCTGGCAAGAAATCCGAAAACTTCTTTATTAGCTTATGTTTGCGTTCTATTTTTTTAAGAAGTATTAGTGATCCATCTGAACTAATTTCTGATGCTGAAAAATCAACAGAAACAGATGTGTTTCCTCTATAAAATAAGGTATCTTTATTGCTCAAAATTGGGTGGTTTTTAAAGTGTTATTTTTGCTTGTTTCCACAATGAAAGTAACACTTTATACCCGATTTTATCTCTTTATAATGAATTTTTCGGGTTAATTACAATTCTTCGCCAGTGGTTTTAGGTGGTCAATTAGCACCGAAAATGGGTAGTCACTTTGGCCGTTTTTTCCACTTAACTTTTATGTCCGAAAAGCTACCGACTCCAATATTTCAATGGATAGAAACTTGGCACAATCGAAATAGACGACATTCAGCATTGAATTACAAAACAATAAACGAATTTGAACTAGAAAATATTATTTATAAACAGGCAGCGTGACCCTTAACTTGGTGTCCATAATTATGTTGCAAGTCCACACTTTTTGATTTCTTAGTTGATTTCATCGTCTACAAAACAACTATTTTTTTGGTTTTCGATTATATTTCATAGTGAAATTGCACATAATAAATATTTTTTTACTTTTACAGGCAACCATTCGTTTTACGGTTCGTCTTATCTATTAGCCATAGAAATAATTATGTCACATTTACTAGAAATCATTACTCTTGAGCTTGTTAAACGCAGGGGTGTCAATAAAAATAGACACTAATTTTACTGATATATAACTAATCGACTTTAATAAAAATGAAAATATTAATCGCTACTTTACTCTTCATTACTTCGCTATCATTTTCATCTTGGGGACAGGATAAAAATGCAACAAAATATAATCAGAAACTTGTGTCTTTTTACGGTATTGAATACCTAGACCAACTTTCGAAGTTCAACGTTGGAGCTTATGAACACTTTAACTATTTGGTCTCAAAAGGATATTCTATAGAAAATTCTGAAAAAGATTTATCTATGTACCCAGATCTCAATTCGGTAAAACGCATTCTATCCAAAACCAACAGCAATTTTAACATTCAAGAATTTCAAACCGAAGCGCTGGTTAACATAGTTTCGTATGATATTCAACCCCAAGAAAAAAAACAATATTTTAGAATAGGTGAAACAGGCAAACTATTGGTAGTCTATTCTCGAAAAGAAATAACTAACGCAATTAACAAATAATTTTAGATTATGAGAAAATTATTCAAAAAAGCAACTACTATTCTAGCTTGTATTACGCTAAGTTATGCAGCGTTAGCATGCAACAATTCTACGCCAACCGTCACAAATGTACTTGATAATGGAGATGGCACATACGACATTATAATCAATGTGTGTATCGCCATTGGAGGCTCAAGCGCAGGAGCTACAGAAGAGCTAACGATTACTCCAACGGGAGGAACATTTACATCGATATTATCCTTCCCTGCAAACTACAGCACAGCTTACAACTATTGCGATGGTGGTTGCCCCGGAAACAGTATGTGCGGCTCTGTAGCTGGGGCTGTAGGTTCTGGTCCTGCTGTTTTAAATGGAGGAGGCGCATCCGTAAGTTATTTTAGTGGCACCACTTTGGGTACACAATTTGGGCCAACCTCTGGGGAAGGTGGTTGTGGGAATCTTGGAAATGTTATTAGTGATTGTCAGGACATTACAATAACCACAACTGGTTTGCCAGCAACAATAACTGTCTCTGGTCCGGAAGGAGCTACATGCAACACATCAATCAGTTTGCCTGCCCCACCTGTTAGCACTACCGGTTGTACGGGAACATTTACTGACAGTGGTGGAAACAGTAACTATTCAAATAACGAAAGTTCCACTATTTCATATTGTTCTGATGATGCAGGTCCAATTACGTTAGATTTTACAAGTTTCCTAATAGAGAGCGGTTGGGATTTTCTTAGTGTTTATGATGGGCCAACAGAGGGATCACCTCTAGTTGGGACATACACTGGGAGCGCTGGGCCAGGAATAGTAACTAGCTCTGGAACATGCATAACTATTGTATTTACATCCGATGGGTCAGTAACAAGCGCTGGTTGGTCTTTTGATGTCAGTTGTGTTACGGTTGTTTGTACCCCTCCCACTGGAGGTTTTGACATAACTGGAGGAACATGTATTGGGTCTACATTTACATTTACCAATACAGGTGATGCTCCGGGCTCTGGTCCTGGAGGGATGGGTGATCCAACATACAGTTGGGATTTTGATGGTGATGGTACAATAGACCAAACTGGAACTAGCGCAGCAGCCGCTGATGGATCTAGCACCTATGCAGCAGCAGGCAATGTTAGCGTTACGCAAACAATGTGTACCGAAGCCGACCCAACTTGTTGTACAACAATTACACAGGTAGTTACTGTTGCTGCTCCACCTACATTGAGCACAGTCCCAACTGATGAGACATGTGCTGGAATGTCAGATGGGTCGATAGATTTAACTGTTACAGGTGGGTCTGGTAGCTTTTCTTATTCTTGGGATAACGGTGCTGGAACTGGACAAGATCCTGCTGGACTAGCCCCTGGAACGTACACTGTAGATGTAACGGATATTACTACAGGTTGTATCGTTCAAACCTCCGCAGTTATAGTTGCCGGACCTGGTCCAGTTGCTGTCTTAACTGCAACGGGCAGTGGATGTGTTGCAAGCAATAGTTTCACTTTTGACGGAACAGGGTCAACACCAAATCCTGATGGCATGGGCGACCCAGTTTACAATTTTGATTTCAATGATGGAAACACAGTATTAACAAGTAGTACCACCGGTGATTCTCAAACTCACTCCTTTACTACTGCGGGTACTTTTGCTGTTTCTGTAACAGTAACTGATGGCGCCTGTTCTTCTACTGCAACCACAAGCGTTACAGTAATTGCAAATATTACTTTAACCGCTGTACCTACTCCTGAATCATGCGATGGAGTTAATGATGGCTCAATTGATTTGACTGTAACTGGGGGTTCT
>JAESTK010000249.1 GCA_016763645.1 Flavobacteriales bacterium | reverse complement strand
TTAAGCATCAAGAAAAGGAAGAGAAGAAAGTTGAGGATCAACAACAGAAGTTTGACTTTTAAACTGACGTGTCCGGCCCCCTATGGGGGCTATCCCAAAGCCACCTTCTAAGAAGGTGTGATTTTTACTTAGCTGGTTAATCAGTTGCGTTTGATTTCTTTTTTGTGAAAAAATTTGAACCAATCTTTCTCTTATATAGCCTAATGATAAAGAGCTATTTACTTTGTAGGTGTATTTCCTCTTTTTTGTATTTACAAGAATCCGTCCTCGCGGATTTGCAATCCGTGA
The DNA here is from genome assembly GCA_016763645.1 of Flavobacteriales bacterium. Taxonomy (GTDB): domain Bacteria; phylum Bacteroidota; class Bacteroidia; order Flavobacteriales_G; family NORP312; genus NORP312. The sequence continues at coordinate 8,367 of JAESTK010000249.1, read as the reverse complement.
GTTCCAGCTCACTCGGTGTAGTCCGAGTTAGTAAGTTGGTTCAGTTTCAAGACTCTGCATCTGCTAAGTTCATCAGACTACTTACCAAACAAAATCGATGCTGTAATTGCTTTCGTTGCCCTGTTTATCAAAAACGACAAGTTTAAATACATGGTCTTTTCCTTTCTCTAGCTCGGTTTCGTCAAAAAAGTAGGTAAGCCTATTAAGTTTGTAATCGTATTCCATCAAAACCCATTTATCGTCTACAGTTCCTCGATAGGTTTTAATTCCAGACAACTCATCGCTGATGGTTATTTGCAATTTTCCGCGACTGGTCATGTCTCTGCCTTTAACAATGTTGTAAGCTTTAATTGAAGGAGAAATGGTGTCAATCATCACTGTATAAGGACCAAAACTTCTTGTCTTAACGGTTATCCAACCATTTTTATACGTTCCGCCTTCGGCAGCGATGAATTTGTAATCGTTATCAAGTGCAACAATGAGCGCTTTGCTTTGCAGCCTTTTAGTAAGGCTATCCACTTTTATCGACATTGTCATGTGAGAGTGAAGAGGCTCGTATAAGCTATGTACATTATGAATAGGTGTAATTGCCCGTCCTTTGGGGGCGCTTACAGAATATTCAAAAACGATATCATCGTACAAAACTTTGGAGGGTAGTGATGTTTTAAAATTTTCTGTGGCGAATGTATTGGGTGTAGATTGAGTAGAATTTTGATAAGTGATTCCAAGTTTTACTTTTTCAGATACTTTATACTCTTCTTGAATAACAGATTGGACGATAAATTCCAGTCGAGATAAATTCCCATAACTATCAGTAACAACGTATTGGAAAAGGTGTTTTTTTTCGTCATTAAAATCATAGACAAAAGTGTTTTTCTTGCAATTATAAATACTTAGTTTGTTGTTCGGTTGTACGTACGAGCGTTGAACTCGAGCTCCATTTTTCTTCCAATCGTAAAAATGGACGTGGCTATTGATGTAACGTGTTTCATGAAAATCAATTTTATTCATTTCATGGCAATAAACCTCTTGACTGTCTATTAAAGTTCAATAGAGTAAACCCCGCATCGATTCGATGAACCATTTAATTTATCCAATACTTCAAGTCCCATAGCGATTTGACCACTCATTTTTAAAGTACCCAATTTGTAAACACCATTACCGCCAGAGAGTTCTATTAGTTTTGGATTATCAGAGCCATTAGCCGATCCCTTTCCGGGCACGGGGTAAATCCCAATTTTTTTTATAGTTGGTTTAATATCATCTTTAATATCAAATCCAAATAGTAGTGGGTTAACAGGTGTTTCGGTGTCTGTCTCGCGAAGTTCAAAATGTAAATGTGGCCCTCCAGAACCACCTGAATTTCCTGACAACGCGATAACATCTCCTTTTGTAATTAGCAGAGCATTTTTACCAGGGAACAATTCAATTTCGTACGATTCTTTTTTGTATTGAGCTTTTAATACATACTCGCCAATCTCACCTTCGTAACTTTGTAAATGTGCATAAACAGAAGTGTATCCGTTTGGATGTGTAACATATAAAGCTTTTCCATAACCTCCTTGACCGATTTTTATACGTGAAACATATCCATCAGCTACAGCGTAAATATTTTTACCTTCAACACTTTCGGTTTTCATATCTAACCCAGCATGAAAGTGGTTGCTTCTAATTTCTCCAAAGTTTCCTGATAAAAAGATAGGAATATCTAACGGAGAACGAAAATACCCTTGCGGATAATCTTGCGCGTTTACTGCAATTTGTATACAGAAAAAGTAAAAAAATAATATTTTGATTTTGTTCATCTCTACTATGTGGTTCAAATCACCAATTACGCAAATGTAATGCCGATATAATGCAAGTACTCATAAATGTTTCAATAAATATTCACAATTGATGTTGGAACATTAACTTTATAAAAACGAATAAAAAATTTGGTAGGTTAAATAGACAACCGTAGATTTGGCAGAAGTCAATGAGTTAAATTTTTGAAGTGGCAGAAGCAGGTAAAATAGTTGAAAATCTGGAAGTTAAGATTAATCGATTGATTGATACCCACAAGACTGTAGCTGAAGAGAAAAATAAATTGACTGAAGAAAATAACAAGTTAAGCCAGTTAGTTAATCAACAAAAAAGCGAAATAAATCAGCTCAACGAAAAAGTTAAGATGATTAAATTAGCAAAAAGTATAGAGGGGTCGGGAGAAGACTCTTCAAAACTTAAATTGAAAATTAACGAAGTGGTTCGTGAGGTAGATAAGTGCATAGCAATGCTCAACAAATAAATTGAATGTCTGATCAATTATCGATAAAAGTTACAATTGCCGACAGAAGTTATCCTTTAACAATAAAGCGAGAAGAGGAAGAGGGAATAAGGAAAGCTGCCAGCATGATAAACGAAAATGTAAATGATTTGCTTAGTAAATATGCTGTAAAAGATAAGCAAGACCTAATTGCGATGACAGCGTTGCAATATGCGTCTAAAATTATTGAAGGAAATGTTAATACCCTCGGTGATGATTCTGTTACAGACCATTTGCAATCGATAGAAGACAGGTTGTCTGAGTATTTAAAAAGCATTTAATCGTTCTTTAAATAAAATTAAAAACTACCCGCGTAAATTATTATTATTTGTAAACTGAACATTCTATCCGTTATGGGTTAACCCATGGATAAGACGAGCAGGCCTGATTACCCTAGAGGGATTTTGTGCAAACAAGACACTGGACGTTCAACTTATTTTGGAAGCCCAAATCTTAAACTTTATTGAAGTTTACAAAATAATTTATGCGGGTTTTTTTGTGCTATAATTTTAGCACTTAATTAACGAAGTAAGGAAATGGAAATTGCAATAGGAATAGTAGTCGGTTTAATAGTTGGGGGAGGCATAATTGCCTTGATAATGAAAAACTCGATGAAAAGTGGGGCTAATCAAGTTTTAAAAGAAGCCGAGGCTGATGCCGAAGTAATTAAAAAAGAAAAAATACTTCAAGCAAAAGAAAAGTTTTTACAGCTAAAAGAAGAGCATGAAAAAGTGATTCAAAGTAAGAATCACAAAATGAATGAAGCCGAAAAACGGATTAAACAAAAAGAAACCTCTTTAAATCAAAAACTAGGTACAGTTAATACTCAACAGCGTGATATAGATTCCGAAAGAGGCCAGATTAAATCTCAGCAAGAGCTTGTAAATAAGAAACAAACAGACAACGAGGCTCTGAGCAAAAAATTAGCTAATCAGCTAGAAACCATCTCAGGTATTTCTGCTGATGATGCAAAAAAACAACTAGTTGAAGCGCTAAAAGATGAAGCAAGAACCAATGCTTTGGCGCACATTAAGGATATTCAGGACGAAGCTAAAATTAATGCAAACAAAGAAGCCAAGAAGATAGTCATTCAGACCATTCAACGAGTAGCAACAGAGCATGCAGTAGAAAATTCGGTTTCGGTATTTAACATAGGCAGCGATGAAATGAAGGGGCGAATTATCGGTCGGGAAGGTCGAAATATTCGAGCGTTAGAAGCCGCAACTGGAATTGAAATTATTGTTGACGATACACCGGAGGCGATTATTCTTTCTGGGTTCGATCCAATAAGAAGAGAGATTGCACGACTTTCATTACATCAACTCTGTGCCGATGGAAGAATTCATCCTGCTCGTATTGATGAAGTTGTTGCGAAAACATCGAAACAAATAGAAGAAGAGATTATTGAAGTAGGCAAACGAACAACAATAGACTTAGGTATTCATGGGCTGCACCCAGAGTTAATTAGAATGGTGGGGAGAATGAAGTATCGCTCCTCTTACGGACAAAACTTGTTACAGCACTCTCGCGAAACGGCAAACCTTTGTGCGATAATGGCATCAGAATTAGGCTTAAATCCAAAAGTTGCAAAACGAGCTGGTCTATTACATGACATAGGTAAAGTTCCAGACGATGAGCCAGAATTACCACACGCTATTTTAGGGATGAAAATTGCCGAGAAGTATAATGAAAAACCTGATGTGTGTAACGCAATTGGAGCTCACCATGATGAAATTGAAATGACAAGCCTTATCTCGCCAATTGTTCAAGTTTGTGATGCTATTTCTGGAGCAAGACCAGGAGCAAGGAGAGAAGTTGCAGAATCGTATATTCAACGGTTAAAAGATTTAGAAGCAATAGCCATGGATAATGATGGAGTTACAAAAGCGTTTGCGATTCAAGCTGGGCGAGAATTACGAGTCATGGTTGAAAGTGAACGAGTAAATGATCAAAAAGCTGGAGAATTATCGTTTGAAATTTCTCAAAAAATTCAAAGCGAAATGACTTATCCAGGGCAAGTAACAGTTACCGTGATTAGAGAAACCAGGGCTGTGAGTATAGCAAAGTAAAGTATAGAATGCTTGAGAATAAAAAGATATTAATTACGGGTGGAGCAGGATTTATTGGGTCTAATTTGTGCGAACGATTTGTAGCTCAAAGTAACGAAGTAATTTGCCTCGATAATTTTTTAACTGGAAGAAAAATCAATATCGAACCATTATTGTCGAAATCAAATTTTACTTTAATCGAAGGCGATATTCGTGATTTTGAAATGTGTAAAAAGGCAGTGAAGGGGGTTGATGTGGTCTTACACCAAGCGGCACTAGGTTCGGTGCCGAGGTCTATTAACGACCCAATAACTACAAACTCTATTAATGTTTCGGGATTTTTAAATATGCTAAAATCTGCAGACGAAGAAGGTGTAAAACGCTTTGTGTATGCCGCGAGTTCATCTACATACGGGGACAGTAAGTCGTTGCCTAAAGTGGAAGATGAAGTAGGAAAGCCTCTATCACCCTATGCTGTAACTAAGCTGGTAAACGAATTGTATGCTAATGTTTTTTCGAGTTTGTACTCTATCGAGACGATAGGCCTTCGGTACTTCAATGTTTTTGGAAGAAAGCAAGATCCTGATGGAGCTTATGCAGCGGCTATACCAAAATTTGTGAAGGCTTTTATTGATTACAAATCTCCCGTGATTCATGGAGATGGAGAGCAGTCCCGTGATTTTACGTATATCGACAATGTAATTCAGGCAAATGAATTAGCCGCAACAACTACAAATGCAGATGCGGTAAATCAAGTTTATAATGTGGCTTACGGAGAGAATACTACGCTTAATGAACTGGTTCCCCTATTAAGAGAGCTTCTAACTAAATTTGATGCTAAAATTTCAAATATTCAGGTTGCCCACGATATAGGTAGGTTTGGTGATATTAAACATTCACTAGCATCTATAGATAAGGCATTTATTTTACTGGGGTATAAACCGACATACACTTTAAAACAAGGTCTTGTGGAGGCCATCGATTGGTATTGGAATGATTTAAAATAAATGGAATCGATTTTTGCTAAAAATACACCCCGTTGGATTATCTTCACATTTGATGTAACAGTTGCTTTATTTGCCTTTGTCTTAGCATACTTACTTCGATTCAATTTTAATATTCCCGTTTCTGAATATAAATTTATACCGTTGGCATTGGTGTCGATATTGGTGGTTCGTATCCTGTTTTACTATCTGTTTAAAACGTATTCAGGAATAATTAGATATACAAGCACCCAAGATGCTGCTCGAATCGCCCAAAGCACTGTATTAGGCAGTGTCATTCTTGCAGTTTTGAATTTAGTGAGGTTTTATTTTATAGATGATTCATTTCTTTTACCTTTTTCAGTATTGGTCATAGAATTTTTAGCAACCACTTTTTTCTTAATAGCTTTTCGGATTGGAATTAAGGTATTGTATTTCGAATTGAAAAATCCATCAAAAGAGAAATCCACGGTTGTTATATACGGTGCTGGGGAAGCGGGTGTAATTGCCAAACGGTCTATCGATAGAGATGCCGGGTCTAAACTAAAAGTAGTAGCTTTTTTAGATGATGATAAACGTAAATTCAACAATAAGGTGGAAGGGGTGAAAATATTTGATGGAAAAAAATTAGAATCAATTATTGAAACGCAAAAACCAACTCATCTAATTATTTCCTCTCGTTTTGTGTCACCAGATAAAAAACATGAGATTATTGAATTATGCCTAAAGCTTAATGTTAATGTGCTGAATGTCCCTCCGATTAGTAAATGGATTAACGGAGAGTTAAGTTTTAATCAGATAAAAAGAATCGATGTAGAAGATTTACTTGAACGCCCCCAGATTCAACTAAATGATACAGATATCACAAAATTTGTGAAGGGTAAAGTAGTTTTAATTACGGGTGCGGCTGGTTCTATAGGTAGTGAAATTGCTAGGCAGTTGGCAAAGTATTCCCCTAAAGAACTAATATTAGTTGACTCAGCAGAATCAGCTTTGTACGAGTTAGATTTTGAACTAAAGAATAGTTTGCAAAAAGTTAATTACTCCATCGTAATCGGAGATGTACGTAATGAAATCAGAATGGCCAATGTATTTAATACATTTAAGCCAAGGGTCGTATTTCATGCAGCAGCGTATAAACACGTTCCCTTAATGGAAGATAATCCTACCGAAAGTGTCAATACAAATGTTTTAGGTACAAAAATAATAGCCGATTTAGCAAGTGAGAACAAGGTTGAAAAAATGGTTTTTATTTCTACAGATAAAGCTGTTAATCCAACCAATGTTATGGGGGCTTGTAAACGAGTTGCCGAGATGTATGTGCAATCGTTAAATGTCGTTTCCGAAACTCAATTTATCACTACTAGGTTTGGAAATGTTCTTGGATCAAATGGTTCGGTAATTCCTTTGTTTAAAAAACAAATAGCAAAGGGAGGGCCAGTTTACGTTACTCATCCAGAAATTACCCGTTATTTTATGACAATTCCTGAGGCATGTCAGTTAGTGTTGCAAGCAGGAACAATAGGAAGTGGAGGCGAAGTATTTGTTTTTGATATGGGTCAATCGGTCAAAATAGCTGATTTAGCAAAGAAAATGATCAAAATGTCTGGGCTCAAATTAGGGCGTGATATTCAGATTGTTTATTCAGGACTACGCCCTGGAGAAAAGTTGTATGAAGAGTTATTGACAGATAACGAAACAACAATAAAAACACCCCATAAAAAAATACATATCGCTAAAGTAGAGGAAGTTAGATATGACATGATTAATGCTCAGGTGCATGACCTAATCAAAAATTATGGTAAACAAAATAATAGTGAAATTGTAGCAAAAATTAAAGGAATAGTACGTGAGTACAAGAGTGAGAATTCTAAATACGAATCTTTAGATTAAATGCTGAAAATTTTAGTAATAATACCCGCAAGAGGGGGGTCTAAAGGTATTCCAAGGAAGAATTTGAGGTCACTTAATGCACAACCTCTTATTTCTTATAGTATCAATACAGCTTTGAAGTCTAAGTATAACGCAGATGTTTACGTTTCATCTGAAGATGAGGAAATTTTATCTATAGCCGAGAGTTTGGGAGCAAAAATCCACCTTCGAAATTCTGAATTGGCAAATGATAAAGCGACATTAGACCCTGTAATATATAATGCCTACAAAGAAATTTGTTTAAAAGAAGATAAGCAGTACGATTTGATTGTAACAATGCAAGCGACTTCTCCTCTTTTGAAAGTGAATACATTGGATGGAGCTATAGAAAAAATAGCAAAAAATCCATCCATTGATACGGTAATTTCAGCGATTAATGACACGCATTTAACTTGGAACGAGAATGGAAATACAGGTTATTCACCGAATTATGAGGCTCGGGTAAATAGACAATACCTGCCTCCAGTTTATAAAGAAACAGGAGGGTTTTTAATTACGAGATCATCCGTAATTAACTCTGAAACAAGAATTGGAAAAAACGTACAATTATCAATTATTACAAATCAACAAGAAGCTATTGATATCGATGGGTATCAAGATTGGAATTTATGTGAATTTTACCTCAAGCGAAAAACTATTGTGATTGTTGTGTCTGGCTACACAGAAATTGGGCTGGGGCATGTCTACAACACATTGATTTTGGCGAACGAAATTCTTAACCATCGATTAGTGTTTCTGGTCGACAGTAAGAGTCAATTGGCGTTGGAGAAGATTCGTGAAAATAATTATGAGGCTTATCGTCAGGGTTCGGAAAACATTGTGGACGATATTGCTAAATTCAATCCTTCTTTGATAATTAACGATCGGTTGGACACTGAAGAAAGTTACGTTCTTCAGTTAAAGGCTATAGGTGCCAAAGTATTGAATATTGAAGATTTAGGCCCTGGTTCCATGTTGGCTGATAGGGTAATCAATGCAATATACCCAGAGAAAAAAAAGGTTAATAATCACTATTATGGTGGCGAGTATTTTTGCGCAAGAGAAGAATTTTTTTTAGTTCAGGACAAAGAAGACAGTAAAGACGTAAAAAGCGTATTGATTT
>JAESTK010000248.1 GCA_016763645.1 Flavobacteriales bacterium | reverse complement strand
TGGAGTCAATAGCGAAAAATATTAGGTCAATCTCCCTAACCAGTCCGAATATATTCGGAGTCTCCAAGAGGGAATTCTCCCTTAGAAAAGACTTCGAGTATTCTCGAACGGAGGGATTGACAAATGATACTATGTTAAAAATAAGCTAGTTAAGAATCGAACTCAGGTTAATACCAAAAAGAAAATATTGGAATCCGTCAAGTATGGTTACTCAGGTTCTGATATGTAAATATAGGTCTTGCCTTTGGTGTGTCTGGGAATAACGTAACAAAATAATCTATCGAATTTCCTCAATCAATACTTATATTGGGCATATTTACCTTCTTGATTTTCATTCCATAGGGAAACATAATCCCAACTATATGCTGTCTTTCTGGTCGTTTTATATTTATGTCACTTTGTAACCAATAAAAGGGGAAGGCTACATATCGAGTTAATCTTTTTAACGGTTAGTTATAGGACGTTAATAGTAAATTTTTAGGTGATTTTATTAGATTCACTTATCGAATATGGCATCATAATGATAGCTTTGCACTTACATAATCTTCTCGGGAAATGAACAAAGAATCAGTAGATGTATTGGTAATTGGCGCAGGGCCTTCGGGAACTGTTGCTGCATCAATAATTAACAAACAAGGCTACAAAGTAAAAATAGTGGAAAAAACACTGTTTCCAAGATTTGTAATTGGCGAAAGTTTGCTGCCAAGATGTATGGAGCATTTTAAGGCAGCTGGTTTCATGCCCGCAATTGAAGCTGCTGGTTTTCAAAAAAAATATGGTGCCGTTTTTAAAATGGGAGAAAAGCAGTGCGATTTCGATTTTTCTGAACAATATACTGATGGTTGGAAATGGACTTGGCAAGTTCCTCGTGATAAATTCGACAAAGTAATAGCCGATGCCGTTGAAGAAATGGGCGTACCAATTGACTACCTAACAACGGTAACCGATGTTGAATTTACTGGTTCTAATTCTATCACAACTGTTGAAGATAAGGATGGTAATCGATCACAAATAGAAGCAAAATATATTGTTGATGGAAGTGGTTACGGAAGAGTTTTACCTCGCCTGTTAGATTTAGAAGAACCTTCTGACTTCCCTGTAAGAGCAGCAATGTTTACACAAATTGAAGACGTAAATCGACCTGATAATTTGGAGTCAAACAGAATTACAGTTGTTGCACACACTAAAGATTTTTGGGTCTGGATGATTCCTTTTTCTAATGGAGAAACCTCAATCGGCTATGTTGGCTACGAAAAAGACATCAAAAAGCAAAATGGAAATTTAGAAGAACAGTTTAGAGCATTTTTAAAGGAGATTCCGCAAATTCCTGTAAGGTTTCATGAATCAGAATTTGTTTTCGAACCGAAACAAATCATGGGATATTCTGCAGCTGTAAAGCAACTATATGGTGATGGGTATGTGCTAACGGGCAATTCAACAGAGTTTTTAGACCCTGTATTTTCTTCAGGCGTAACCTTCGCTACCGAGTCGGCAAGAATAGCTGGAGAATTAATTTGCAAAGAGCTAGACGGAGAACCTCAAAACTGGGAAATAGATTATACAAAACACCTCATGCAAGGTGTTGATACGTTTAGAACCTACGTTTATGGTTGGTACGATGGGCGCTTACAATCAATATTCTTTTCAGATCATATAGAGCAAGGCATAAAAAATAAAATTTGCTCTGTACTTGCTGGTTATGTTTGGGATAAAACAAACCCATTTGTAAGAAGCCATGATAAGTCTATTACCAACCTTAGCAACTTCTTAAAATCGAAAACAACGCAGGTATAGTTTTTGTTAACTTTACCTCCCAACAATTATGGGAGCGCCCTACATATTTTCAAAAAATGCCTTACTTATAACGTTTGGCTTTTTTCTATTTGGATTTGTATCTGCCCAAACCACAATCTGTAAAGGTAAAGTAACCGATGCCAAAACTGGAGAACCTCTCCCTTATGTTGCCATAGGTTTTGTGGATAGTAAAATAGGAGCTGTTTCTGACATTGATGGTAATTACGTAATTGAAAGCTACTATGCGACTCAAGAACTTCAAGCCTCTTTTGTTGGTTACAACACACTAATTAAACTCATTAAAAAAGACAGAGAGCAAATCATCGATTTTCAACTTGAAGTTGAACAGCAGATTCTAAATGAGGTTGTTATCCGCCCTGACAAAGATTATGAAAATCCAGCGCACGTTATTTTTAGGAGAATAATTGCGAACAAAAACGCTAATAACAGAGAAAAACTGAACGCTTATGATTACGAAATTTATAACAAAGTTGAGATTGACATTGACAATCCGCGGAAGAAACTCATCAACTTCTTCTTGTTTCGCCCTATCGATTTTGTGTTCGATAATATAGATTCTACATCGGAAGAAACGCCTTTTTTACCTGTATTTTTAAGCGAATCCGTTTCCGAGTATTACTACAAAAAAAATCCGAAAAAAGAACGTGAATACATCAAAGCATCCGAAATATCGGGATTGCAAAACGAAAGTGTTTCGCAACTATTAGGAGACATGTATCAAAACGTAAACATTTATCACAACCATGTTACTATTTTCGATAGAAGTTTTATAAGCCCATTGGCAGACAACGGACTAGTTCATTACCGATATTACCTAGTTGACAGCGCCATGATTGGCAATAAATGGTGCTACAATATTCAATTTCAACCAAGACGAAAACAAGAGTTAACCTTTAAAGGAAATTTTTGGGTAAACGACACGACCTACGCCATCAAAAAAATTGAGGCAACCATGGCACGTGATGCCAATATCAACTTTATCACTAATTTTTATGTAGAGCAAGAATATTCTGAAGTAGAAGATGAAGTTTGGATGCTAACTAAAGATAAACTTAAGATAAATGCTCGTTTTCTAATGCCTCACAATGCTCGTTACGAGAAATTTATCGGGAGAAAAACTACATCTTACAAAGACTTTACGATAAACCAATTAGCTCATGATTCAATTTACGGAATTGACGCCACTGTTACTTTACTAAAAGATGCCGAGAATTACCCTGTCGAGATTTGGGATACCACTAGGCACTATGATCTAACCCAAAGTGAAGCTTCTGTTTATCAAATGATTGACTCGGTAATGAATTCGACTTATTACAAAGTGTGGAATAACATTTTGAGAGGATATTACAGAATAAAATACATCGAAATTGGCCCTTACTTTGGAATGTACAGCTTTAACTCTATCGAAGGTGACCGACTTAAATTAGCCGCAAGAACCAGCCGATTAGTTCACCCTGATTTACGTATAAATGCTTATGGTGCTTATGGCTTACTTGACCAAGAGTGGAAATATGGAGGAAGTTTTAGATTCTACCCTTCTCGATATCCTCGCCAGTACCTAAAATTTTCGTTCAAGAAAGATTTAGAGCAACTGGGCTCTGGAGGGGCAAAATTTGGCAACGACAACTTAATTACTTCCCTAAGCCGAATTAGTGCTGGCAACTTACAAAATGGTGTTCGCGAATTTTACGGACTTTACGAGCGAAACTGGAACAACAGTATCGCTACTCAATTCCGATTCGACAACCGCCAAATATGGGCATTGGGTGATTTAAACTTTCAAAAACTCAGTATTGATGGTGATTCAACCTCAATTTCGAACATTACAACTAGCGAATTAACATTAGGTGTTCACTACAGTTTTTTAGAGCGGTTTCTAGAAACATCTTTTAACCGAACCAGTCTCGGCAGTGACTATCCAATGTTCGATATTCAATATACATACGGAATTCCGAATGTATTAGGAAGCACCTATAACTATCATAAAACAAAAATTTCTATTTCGCAAAAAGTGAGATTGGGTATTTATGGCACTTCGAAATATAAAATTGAAGCTGGTAAAATCTGGGGGGGCACTCCCCTACACTTTTCTTGAATTGCATAATGGAAATGAGACTTACTTTTTTTCAGATAACTCATACAACTTGATGAACTTTTACGAATTTGTGAGCGACCAATACGTTTCTGTTTTTTGGGAACACCATTTCGAAGGAATTCTATTTAATAAACTGCCCCTATTTAAGAAACTTATGTTTCGCGAGGTTATTGGTGCTAAGGCTGTTTATGGCTCTCTTTCCGACAAGCATAATTCTGAATTAATTATTCCATCAACAACATATTCTCTCGATGAACCATATATTGAAGTTGCTGTTGGTATCGAAAATATTTTAACCATGATTAGGGTTGATGCCATTTGGCGATTGACACAATATGACAATCCTAATGTTACTCAATTCGGTGTAAGAGTTAAGCTTCAACCAGGGTTTTAAGACATGATATTAATAATCGACTGCGGAAGCTCCAAAACACCTGAAATTGAAAAAAATCTAACCGCTGTAAAACAACATTCAATTACCTTAAAGTATACTGATACTTTCGACAGCTCAAACCAATACAAGGGAATTATAATTAGCGGTGCTCCAACTTTAGTTACTGAGCTCGACCCACAACCATATATTGATAAATTCCTATTTCTATTGTCAATTGAAATTCCAGTACTCGGAATCTGTTTTGGGCATCAAATTTTGGGGATGGTTTTCGGAGCAACCGCTGCTAAATGTAAAGAAGCGAGAAAACCCATTGAAATTATTATTCAAAATGAACTCCGTATTTTTAACGAATTAAATTCAAGTTCTTCATTTTCAGAAGACCATTGCGAAATGATATCGCTACCAAAAGATTTTATACAAACTGCGTCTTCTCTGTTTTGTGAAATTGAAGGAATGCAACACAAATCTAAACCTCTATTTGGAGTTCAGTTTCACCCTGAAACATCGGATAAAAATGGAATTCAATTATTCAAAAACTTCATGAAAATCTGTGATAACAAAAAGTAAGTTATATCTGCTTTGCTTAGCCACTTTGTTTGGCATGGGTGGAATTGGAATAGTAATAATTGAGCTTTTCCAGGACACGCCTACATTAGAAATACTTGAAACAGGAATGGCGTGGTATTATCAACTACCGTTAGGAATAACTTATGGGTTGATCACCGCATGGCTCGGCTGGCAATTAATTAAACTTCAACTCATGAATGAGGTTAAAAACTTTTATTCATCCATTATTCGAGAACTAAATTTAAACTGGATTGATGTGATTTTTATTTCGTTTTGTGCTGGAGTTGGGGAAGAGCTTCTGTTTAGAGGTGGAATTCAATATTGGTTAGGGATGTACATTACCTCCATTATTTTTGTCGCCATTCATGGTTATTTAAACCCAAAAGACTGGAAAATTAGTCTTTACGGAATCTATTTAACAATCGTAATGATAGGAATTAGCTATGCCTTTGAAAAACTTGGCTTGATTTCGGCTATGGCCGCCCATTTTGCAATTGATGTTTATCTGTTGGGGGTAATTTCGTTAAAAAATATCAATCCCGACTCTTCACTCCAATAATTTCCGCAACTATACTTACTGCTATTTCGTTCAAAATTTTACTGTTTACGACCATCGTAATTTGTGTGCAACTAGTTTTAAAAATATCAAAAGGGAGAGAGTAATAACTCTTTTCTCGTTTTTTCGTTGAAGCAAGTTATGCAAATCTACTGCACCACTTGTTCTAAAGATAAATCTACCCATGAAGGGCGCGTAGCTGCCATCCAACGGTATCAAGACGAACTAATCACTTCTATTTATCACAAAAGCCAGCAAGACAAAAAGGGATTTAGAATTCTCTCAGGTAAATATGGATTACTCTCGCCTACAGACGAAATACCATGGTACGACCAGATTCTTCTCCTACATGAAGTGAATAACATGATCGATTTGGCAACTGTTCAACTCCAACATGCGGATATTACTTCTGTAGCACTTTTCGTGAAAGATCCAAAAGAAAACCCTGAATGGCAAAATTACATAACAACTATGGTGGGGGCTTGCTCTGTGCTTAATATAGAATTAGAAATCAAGCTTTTGAATTAGCTCAAGATTTCAGAATAACCTAACTATCTTCTTTAACAAAAACAGCTTCAATTGTGTTATTTTTAGCCGAAAGATTAACTTTCAACTGGTATTCTTTGGAGGTAGAATGTATAACAATTTGGTTCTGAAAAATGAGAAAACCTGCCGCGAGAATAATTACAAAAACACCTGAAGCAAATACTCTTTTACTGTTTTTAAGTACTACATAAGTAACAAATGAAAGTGCCATTCCAAATAGTATAACACCAAGTGCATACATGTAATTAACTGAAGTCTTAGGGCTTCTTTTCTTCGCTTTGATATTTTCTACACCTCTCCATTCTAAAAACTGATATCCTTCAGTTGGTACTGCAGTTATACGCAGAGGAACGTTTACAAAAACTTGAGTAGAGAAGACATTAAATGGTATCTCGTACCCTGCTACACTCACCTTCCCTCCTTCAGTTTTACTCACATTGAGATTACACAAAGATGAGTTATATCCAAATTTAGTGGCAACGTGCTGAATACTATGTTGAGGACGATTTACAGCAAATGTTTTAAGAACCTCAATGTTTTGATACCATTGCTGGCGAGAAGGAATTAACCCCCATTTTTTTATTTGTCGGTCTATTTCTGGCTCGTAAATTTGTTTAAACGCTTCAATTTTTGACAAAACGTTCTTAGGAGTAAAGATTGTTGACACGAAAACTGAAAATCGTTGAGCAAATTCTGTTTTAAATATTTCATTTTTCAATAAATTTCGAAACAAAAAGGTGGAAAATGGTGGGTTAGGCCACTCTGTTCCCGTAGCTGTGGATGCAGTTTCCAACAAATTTTGATCAAAATTTGAGTAAGAAAAAAGCCCGAAACCAAAATCTAAGTCAAACAATGCCCATCTCCACCTTGCTGAATCGCTCTGTTCTTTCCAGATTTTAATATTGTTACCTATCCAATCGAGATTTGCATAATAAATTTCGATGATTTGATAATTGATATATTCATCAACATCAATCATTTTACATACCTGTTGATAAACTAAAGAATCTTGTATGTTGTTTGTTCTTATGTAAGTTTCAACACTTATGTAACCGTTTACCGAACCTGTTGAAGCAATAAAATTTTCGCCTCGTAATACTGGCTCCACAATATCAATTTTTTTAACATTAACATCATGATGGGAGGCGAAAAATGGCTCATTCACCTTTTCTCGAATATTATAAATTCCATGATATTTCCCATTAAGAAACATCAATACTGGATGAAATCCTTGATTTTCAACATCAATATCATCTACCAAACTATGCATCAATCCATCACGAAACATCGTGGATTTAACATCGTTTCCTCCATTTCTAAATATTAAGTTAGAAAATGATTGTGGCCCGTTTTCTCCAAAATATGGGTAATCAATTTTATTTGAGCCATACTTTTGTCTCGCATAAACCGACAAAGGTTTTTGTACAAAATTTCGGATTCCCCACCCGTTTAACTTCACTCCAATATCTTGATTTACAACTTGCTTCCCCCATTCATCAAAATATTCGAACCGTATAGCCCGTTCCCATTTTTGTTTGGTATTTATTAAAAGGCCAATTTCTGAATCATTCAAAAATTTGTCATCTGTCGATAAAGAAATTACGGGTAAAGCCGTTTTTTCATCGATGAAAAATGTTGCGCTAGCTACTGGTGAATTAATACTACCTTCCTTAACGGAAATCGACTTTAGTACCGTAGTGTGGCTAATTTCAACTGGCTGAATATATTCTACAGATTTGGTAGTCGGAATACTTCCATCGACTGTGTAGTATAATTCTCCCTCACCAGAAATAGACACACTTTTAGCTGTGTTATAAAATCCAGCTTCAATGCTTAAAATCGGCATAGAAAGTCTTTTATTTGGCACACCTTTTCCATTTTCTGTTCCAAATGAAGATTCAGACAAATAGACCAATTTATCCATATCCTCTTCCCTTCCAAACGAAACATTAGGATACTGATTAACATACGAAACCGAATCAACAATAGAGTTATTATATGTAATGTAAATTGTCTCTTCTTGATTATTCAGTTTAAAATTGCTGTGGTTAGATACATTTTTTCCATCACACCAAATGGTATAAAACTCACCGGGATTCAACACGGTGTGCTTGGGGAATTTCCATTGATTTAATTCTTTGATATTGTCTGAGAAGTAATGTTCCGATAAATCGATTGCATGCGCGGTTTTATTTACTATTTCAACCCAGTCGGAATGTTTCCCGAAAAGTGGATCAATTTCGCCACTAGCATTAGCTGACAGTAATTCATTAATTTGAACCTTTCCGTTGCTTGATGATAAATTAAATTTCGCTACTTCTGATTTCCCATTATCGCCTATAATTTGCCAATAATAAGCAGCCGATAAATCTAGCTCCGAATTAAAATAATAATCCTCTTTACCTTCAACTGGTTCTCCATAGACAAGATTAGTCGGTGGATTATCTGTTCCTAAATAAACTTTCGGATTGTGTAAGTTGGTTTGCCAGTGTAAGCTAATTCCGCTGGTTGCATTAATCAATGAATTGTTAATAGGCGAATTTAACTGCGCAAAATCTACACTTGAACGTGTACCAATAGTATATTGTTTAAACACTGAAACTTCATTTA
>JAESTK010000338.1 GCA_016763645.1 Flavobacteriales bacterium | reverse complement strand
TTTTCAAATGACAAGCTTTACGATAACCCTAACAGATGGCTGTTCTAGTCCAGCCATAAGGTCAATAATAGCTAAGCCTATTCAATGTTCAGGCGGAATTGGTATTGAGTCTTATGGTCAAATTCAATCTTTCTCTGTTTATCCAAACCCAGTAAGCTCTGAGCTTATAATTAAACATTTAGCAATGGAGGACGGAGTTCTAGAGATTTATAATTCTCTTGGACAAAAAGTACTTGAACAAAGTATTAATGGGGAGAAAAACCTAATAAGAATTTCGATTTCTGGTTTAAAAAATGGGTTGTATGTCCTGCAAATTAAAAGCGCTAAAGCGATTTATCGGTCGCAGCAAATTGTGATCAGTCATTAACAAAAAAAAAGCCGAAACAACATGTTTCGGCTTCTCAAATACGTTTATAGAGCTTTAACTCTTTTTAACCTTTTTTGGTTTGTCTTTCTTTTTAGAATCTTCACCATGAGAATCTTTTGCATCTTTCTTTTCGTCTTTCTCTTCGCGAATGGTACGTGGCATATCTAACTTGTCACTAAGAATGTCATCTAATTGCTCTGCGCTCAATTTCTTAGCCAATATTTTCTTGTCTTTATCTAGTAAGTAAACTTGAGGTGTACTAAAGATATCGTAGGTATCTCTATAGTTTAAACTTTCAAGCGTTGTCAAGTGGATGTACTTGGCAGCGTTTTTATTAATTTCAGGGTTGTCTGAAACGTTAATCCAATTGAGTTCTTTTTCTGTTACAAATTTTTTCCAGTCTTTAGTTTCGAACTCTGTACATGGCGAATAAAGCTCAACTCCCTTCCCTTTAAATTTATCGTACATAGCTTTAAATTTTGGCATCGCTTTTTTGCAATGTCCACAACCTGGGTCCCAGAAAAATAAGATTGTGTATTCAGCCTCTATCTCGTGCATATTAATCCACTTTTCTTCTGATGTATCCTGTAAAATAATATTTGGTGCAACCTCTCCACACATTAAAGGAGCAAGGGTTTCAGCTCTATTGCAAATTTTTGCTTTTTGAGCAGAGTCAACCCACCACGCCAAATCCTTACAATAAACTTCTTGCGCCATGTGTACAAAAACTCTATCCATACACATAATTTTAGATTTTTCGTAGCTGTTAGTAATGTAATGGGTTACATACTTAAACATCTCTTTCTTACATTTTGCTTTTTCTAACAACATATCTGCTTCTTTATTAATTGAATCAGGGATTTGAATGGTCAGCTTCTTAATGTAATAGTCTAATTTGTTGTGAAAAACAGGCGAACGGAGCAATCTTTCGTCACAAAAATCGACACCATCTAAGTAGTGGGCTTTGTAATATTTGTAACTAAAATCTTTATCGAGAGGTTTTCCATCTTCTCCTTTTGGAGCATCAGGAACTTCGGGATCTTGAGAAGTGCTAAATATTTTACCAACTAGTTTGTCCCCATTAGCTGCAATCATATCTATCTTATATTTTTTTACTTCAGTATCAATAGCCGATAACTCTTCTTTGACTTTTTTTATTTCTTCGTCAAGTTTTTTCGACTTTTGATTTTCTTCTTTTTCTTCTTGTTTGTTTTTAAGCTTTTTACGAAGTGGAGCTGCTTTTTTTTGTTGCCCGTTAATAAATTGGAGGTAATCGTAAAAAACTTTGTTCTCTTCAGACCCTTTAACACTCATGCTCATAACCAAATCGTTTCGTTTGGTTGTCATAGTAAACTTAGGTTCAGTTATATTAAACTCAAAATATGTTTTTTGGTCTGGCATAACAATAGAGTATATCCCACCAGGGAAAGGCTCTTCCCCTTCGAAAACAAAATTCCCGTTTTTATCCACCTTAGTGGTGTCTTTATAATACTGTTTTGCCCCATAATAGCCAGCTAGATATATTACGGTGTCTTGAACACCTTCGACATTAAACGTAAATTTGTATCCTTTTTGACTATAAGCTGCTGCTGTATATATTAATAAGGTAGTTGCTATTAATAATTTCTTGATCATTCTTCTCGATTTTGTTGTGCAAAAATAACAAAGTTCGCACCAATATTATAAAATGTAGTAGGTGAGTGCTGTTAACGAATTGTTAACGGTTATTCACTTTCGAAGCGTAGTGATACAGAATTAATACAATAACGAATGCCGTTTGGTGGCGGTCCATCGTTAAACACGTGTCCAAGATGCCCTTTACATTGAGTACAGACAACCTCTGTACGAATCATCCCGAGCGATTTATCTTCTATATATTCAATGGAATCAGAACTAATTCGTTCTGAAAAACTTGGCCAACCGCATCCTGATTCAAACTTAGAGTTAGAATCGAATAATTTCTCACCGCATCCAGCACAATAATAGCTGCCTTTTTGGTCATAAATATTGTATTTACCAGAATTTGGTCGTTCTGTACCTTTTAAACGAAGTACTCTAAATTCTTCTTCCGACAGTTTTTTCTGCCATCCATCTTCTGTAATTGGTTGTTTTTCTTCCATTTTGTGTGTTAATAATTGATTTTGTAAAATTATAAATCTGAATAAAAAGACAGTTAAGACGAGTAATAAATTTGTTTATCGAACAAAAGGTAGCATTAATATATTTTTCAAAAAATATGCGCTAAGTGCTTATAATAAAAGAATTTATGTTATATCTTTACATAACGCATTTTAGTACACATTTATATTTAAATATGGTAACAGCAGAATTAACACTACAAGAAGCGCTTAAGGAATACTTTGGCTTCGATAAATTTAAAGGCGAGCAAGAAGAAATAATTAAAAGCCTTATGAGTGGTCGCGATACTTTCGTAATTATGCCTACAGGAGGTGGTAAGTCGCTCTGTTATCAATTGCCCGCAATGCTAACCGAAGGTACGGCAATAATTGTATCTCCGCTTATTGCGTTAATGAAAAATCAAGTAGATTCTATTCGGAATTTTGGTGCTGATGATGCAGTTGCGCACGTGTTAAATTCTAGTTTGAACAAAGGTGAGATTATGCAAGTTAAAGAGGATATCTTAGCGAGTAAAACCAAAATGTTGTTTGTTGCACCGGAGTCTTTAAATAAACAAGAAAACATAGACTTTTTCAAGAGAATTAAAATTTCGTTTGTCGCAGTAGATGAAGCTCATTGTATCTCAGAATGGGGGCACGATTTTAGACCAGAGTACCGTAGAATTAAAGAGATGGTGCAGCATATAGATGCTAATATCCCAGTAATGGCACTTACTGCAACAGCAACTCCTAAAGTTCAATTAGATATTCAGAAAAACTTAGGAATGACTGACGCAAAGTTGTTTAAGTCGTCATTTAATCGCCCAAATTTATATTATGAAGTACGTCCGAAAGTAGATGTTGCTAAAGAAATTATTCGATTTATCCGTCAGCATGAAGGCAAGTCTGGTATTGTTTATTGTTTGAGCAGAAAAAAAGTTGAAGAAATTGCAGAAACGCTAGTTGTTAATGGTATAAAAGCGCGTGGTTATCATGCGGGTATGGATGCTGCGACTAGAGTTGGAAACCAAGATGCATTTTTAATGGAAGATGTTGATGTAATTGTGGCAACAATAGCATTCGGAATGGGTATTGATAAACCAGATGTACGTTTTGTTATACATCACGATATGCCAAAAAGTTTGGAAGGTTACTACCAAGAAACTGGTCGTGCCGGCAGAGATGGAGGAGAAGGGAAGTGCATCGCGTTTTACTCTTATAAAGACATCGAAAAGCTAGAGAAATTCATGACAGGTAAGCCTATTGCCGAGCAGGAGATAGGACGACTTTTATTAATGGAAACTGTTTCTTTTGCTGAACATCAATTTGCAGAAGAAAGCATTTGCTACATTATTTTGGAGAATTTCATGAGGAAGATAATTGCTCATGTTGTGATAATTGTATTAATCCAAAAGAAAAAATTGAAGGAGAGGAAATCGTAAAACTTGTACTTAATACGGTACTTGATGTCGAACAAAAACACAAGATTAAGCACGTAGTTAACGTAATTGCAGGTCATGCTTCAAATGATGTTAAAACGTACAAACATGATAGGTTAGATGTTTTCGGGAAAGGAAAGGACCATGAAGATAAAATTTGGGAATCGGCAATACGACAAACCCTAGTTTCGGGATTACTAACCAAAGATATTGAGAATTACGGAACTCTTCAAGTAACCGATTTAGGGCAAGAGTTTTTAAAATCTCCAAGACCATTTACGATTAGAAAAGATCATGACTACAGTGATGTAGAAGGAGATAACGATATTATTGTTGCAGGTAAGGCTGGTGGGGCAGCAGCAGACGAGCAATTGTTTAAATTGCTGATGGATGAGCGTAGAAGAATTTCGAAAGAAATTGAAAAACCTCCGTTTGTCATTTTTCAAGAAACTTCGTTGCAAGATATGGCTACTCAGTACCCTATTACAATGGACGAAATGAAAAACATTGTTGGTGTTGGTACGGGTAAAGCAACTAAATTCGGACAGTCGTTTATCGAGCTTATCGCAGAATATGTTGAAGAAAACGAGATTGAACGACCGCAAGATATGGTGGTTAAATCGGTGGTAAATAAATCGGGTTCAAAGGTTTATTTTATACAAAGTGTTGACCGAAAAATGCCTCTGCCCGACATCGCAAAAGCGAAAGGGCTAAAGATGGCGGAACTAATTACCGAACTAGAAGCAATTGTAGATAGCGGCACCAAACTCAGCATTAACTACTACCTTGATGATACTATGGACGAAGATCACCAGGAAGAAGTATTTGAGTATTTTGAAGAAGCAGAAACAGATTCAATTCAAGATGCGCTTGACGAATTAGGCGAAGACGAGTATTCAGAAGATGACGTTCGTCTAATGCGAATTAAATACATTTCTGAAGTAGGAAATTAGTTATAAATCAATTCTTAAACTGTTTTCGAGTCCGTTCTAACACCATCAAGTCGAAATAATTTAATCGTTAACCTCTGAAATGCCTTAGTTTTGTGCATTAATATTTGATATGAGCACATTTAAAGATTTAGGCATAAAAGACGATTTCATAAAAGGGCTATCCGAAATGGGAATAGTTGAGCCCACAAGCATTCAGAAAGAAGTAATACCAGCTTTAATCGGTGCAGATAACGACTTAATTGGGCAAGCCCAAACAGGAACAGGAAAAACTGCGGCTTTTGGGTTGCCGTTGTTACATAAAATTCGCCCGGAACAGAAAATGGTTCAAGCGCTTGTGCTGAGCCCAACGAGAGAATTGGGTCAACAGATTGCCAAACAGCTTTTTAAGTACACAAAATACACTGATAAAATTTTTACAGAGGCAGTTTATGGAGGTGAGAAAATTGACAAGCAAATATCTCGACTCACACGGCCAACGCATGTTATTGTGGCTACTCCAGGTCGTTTAATCGATCTTATTCAGAGAAAAGCAGTTAACCTTGATGCCGTTCGTATTGTAGTGTTGGATGAAGCTGACGAAATGCTTTCGATGGGTTTTAAAAAGGAATTGGATGAAATTCTAAGTAAGTTGAGTAGCGTAAAAAATAAATGGCTGTTTTCGGCCACTATGCCCCACGGGGTAAAGGAAATTGCCAATAAGTTTCTGTCTTCCGAAGCTAAACGAATAGAAGTAAGTAAAGATAATATTGTAAACAAAAATATTGAGCATCAATATGTCGTTTGCGAAGAAATTGATAAACTGAACATCATTACTCAATTTCTAAAAACCCAAAAAGGTAATCGTGGTTTAGTGTTTTGCAGAACCAAAGCTGCAACCGAAAAATTGGCAAAGCAGCTACAGGCAAAGAATTTTTCTATCGATTGTATTCAGGGAGATATGCAACAAAAAGAGCGTGATAAAGTAATGCGTGCCTTTAAAAACGACACGATACATACCTTAGTCGCAACCGATTTAGCAGCGAGGGGAATCGATGTGCCAGATTTGGCTTATGTAGTTCATTATCAGTTACCTGATAAAGACGAGTATTTTACTCACCGTAGTGGAAGAACTGCTAGGGCAGGAAAGAAAGGCATTTCTTTAGTATTGGCAACAACCCACGAGTTAAGAAACGTTCGTTTTTATGAAAAG
>JAESTK010000247.1 GCA_016763645.1 Flavobacteriales bacterium | reverse complement strand
GGCTAGAGAAATGCAGAAGACTTTGGAAAAACTGCGAGAGAAAACTCAATAACAGCCTTCAGTTTGTCGTACTTGCATTCATCGCCATTATAGTGAAAAGATTATGAACAGGTTCTAAGTTTACCGCAGTAGAGGCAGATTGTCCATTCGACCACAAATAAGTAAACCCTCCAACGCCCCCTGAAGCGCTAATCGTTGCAACACCATTGTTAGATCCGCAATCTTCGTTTGTTAACGATACTGAAGTTGTGATGGGTGCGCTTGCAGATGTCACTGATTCGCTTCCAGTAGTAATACAGCCATTGTTATCGATAATAGTAACCGTATAAAATCCGGAAACAATATTGGTATTGTTTTCTCCCATAACACCGTTACTCCATAAATAAGAATATGGAGATTCTCCTCCTGATGCTGTTGCGCTTACAGAGCCATCTGCGTTATCACAGGTTGAGCTCGTAGACGATGATATCTGCGTTAATGATAATGGCTCAAGAATCACAGCACTAGAAGAAATAACACACCCCACACTATCTGTTGCAGTAATAAAGTATGTTCCCGCAATTAACCCAGTGATAACGGAAGTGGTTGCGCCATTATTCCATATATATGAAACATCTCCTATGGCTCCAGAAACTGAAATAGAGACCTTTCCTGTAGCCCCTCCAAAACAAGAAACATTAGTCGGTGTCGGGTTGGTAGAAAAACCTCCTGAACTTCCCACTTGTACCGTCTCTGTTTCGGGACATCCTGTGTCATCAGTATAAGTAACAGTATAAGTTCCTGCCGTTATTCCAGTAATGGTGGCATCCGTTCCTCCGTTATTCCATATATAGGATACCGTTCCCGATTCTCCTGACACCGTTGTAGATGCCGAACCATTAGATAGGCCGCAGTCTGAGTCTGTTGATGAATTTGTCGCTGTCATTGAACTTGCGGTTGACCCTAGCCCTACTATAATGGACTCAACAACTGAGTCTGTTCCATCACTTATCGTAACACTGTAAGTTCCTGCGATTAAATTAATTTGAGAACTTCCTGCTCCCCCATTGTTCCAGGTGTACGTATATGACCCTGAACCTAAGGTTGCGGTAACAGATGCAGACCCATTAGAATTACCGCACGTTTCATCAATTGATGAGCTAGTAATCGTAAGGGGACTAGCCGTTGCAACAGAGTCAGCTAACGAAGAGGTGCTTGCATTTAATATTTCGCCCGTAGCCGTTTCTGTCAGCCATCCAATAAAGTGTAAGTTATTTTCATTCCACCCAGCGTCAATATTTACATTAAATACGTAATCATAGGACGCCCCATTTGTAGCTATTGTTGGTATAGAATTAGTTATTCCGATCCAGCCTCCTTCAATTGAGCGGGCAACATGATGATATCCTCCGAATATTGAATTTATATCAACAGCAGCAACTGGGTTTGAGAGATTCATCCAATCAACAGCATTTCCGTTGACGTCTGTATCCGGAAGTGAGATAGCATTTGATCCATAATAATTTGTTTGATTATAGCCCGATGACGTTTCTTTTACACTGTCTTCCGTTACGATAAGGTTTAGTCGATAATCCCCTTGTAGGTCTGAGTGAAATGTACCTACAACTTCTATCGTTGCGATTCTCGTTGATGGATCCCACCCTATTATATTTGTGGTTGTTGCTACAGGTGTAATTTCCAGTAAGGTCCCTCCCGTATGGATTGAAACAAAATTTCCTGGATCTGTTTCGCCAATTGCGCCACGATTAACTAAACCGCTAGGGTATCCACCGATATAGTTCGCTATGCCATTATCATATGTGCTGTTTACCATGAGATCTCCGTTGTGAACAGTTATTGGTATTGCATTGCTGTATGATGTAAGCTCTTTCATTGCCACAAACCCTCTTGGGGCCCAACCAAGCCATGTGCCGGTAGCCTCTTCATAAACATGGTTTCTTATTGGTGGGTTTTCAACCCCAATTGTAATCGCTGAAATTGTATCATTAGTGTTGTCTAGGTCACCGGTAAGGGAAATATAAACGTCTAAGTCATAGACTGAAACTGTTGATGAATTGAATGGAATTGAATGCGTCAATGTTTGAGTTGTCCATGTTGAAATGTTTAATCCAGTAAGATTGTCGGTATAGGTATTTGTCCCGTCAGTCCAGATTAAATCAATGTTTGTAATCGGGTCTGATCCTCTGTTTTTAATAGTTGCTTCGATATATAAATTTGTATTTGTCGCGTAATATTTAGATATGGTCGTTGAAACCATTTCTGCTTCGGCTGCTGGCAGAGCACTAGCAACAAATGAAGCTGTTCCTCCAAAACCCGAAAAATTAGTGGTGACTACTGGGTTTGTAATAATTGTAAACGCTGTTCCTCCATCCCCGTAAGAATCCACAAATATGAGGTCATAAGTACTACCGTCAGTTAAGCAAAAAGGTCCTTCTGTTATTGTGTCAAAATTTGCATATGCGCCTGGGTCTGAGGGGTTCGCTGTTGCACCGCTACAGCCAACAACGGTATTTCCTCCTGATGCAAGAGTTCCTGTTCCGCAGGCATTACCTGAAGGAACTATTTCCCAGTAACATTCATATCCCCATGGATCTGTGATTGCCTCAAGAAAAATAGGCACATCCCCCGCGGGACATTGGGCAAAAAGTTTACTTCCGAAAAAGCTCAACGAGAATATAAGAGATATTATTTTTTTCATAACTCAAGGTTTTGATAACTTATCACAAAAGTAAAGAAAAGTAAGTAAACAACTCTAATTGAGCTTATCCGCAAGTAATCTCATCTCAATTTGAGGAGACATTTTCTCGTACAAAACACGGTTTACTGCATCTGCAATTGGTATGTTTACTTCGAATTTTTTGTTGATTTCAACTAAGCTTTTTGAGGCATAATAACCTTCCGCAATCATGTTCATTTCTAGTTGGGCGAACTTTACCGTATATCCTTTTCCAAGCATCGTTCCAAATGTTCTGTTTCGAGAAAACTGAGAATAGCCCGTTACTAGCAAATCGCCTAAATACGCGGAGGAGTTCACATCTCGGTGAACAGGGCTTACCGCGTCAACAAATCTTTTTATCTCTCTAATTGCATTTGAAATTAACACGGCTTGAAAGTTGTCTCCATAACCTAAACCATGATAAAGTCCAGAGGCAATCGCTACAACGTTTTTATAAACCGCAGAAATCTCAGTACCAAATACGTCTTCGGTGATTGATGTCTTAATGTATCTACAAGCCAACAAATCGGCCATCATTTGCGCTTTCTCTTCATCCATACATGCAATGGTGAGGTAAGATAGTTTCTCCATAGCAACCTCTTCTGCGTGGCACGGGCCGCAAATGATCCCAATATTGTCATAAGAAAGCTTATACTGCTTGTGCAGATATCTAGCAACAATTGAATGCTGATTAGGAATAATTCCTTTTACTGCGGAGAAGAATAGTTTTTTAGATATGTCAACTCCATCGATGGCAACAAATGCATCTTCAATAAAGGCAGATGGGATAGCCAATACAATAACATCGCACTTTTCAACAATTTGTTTTAGATCGGAGCTCACTTCCAGCTTCCCTTCAGGAAACTCGACAGAACTCAAATAATTAGGGTTGTGATGAAATTTTTGAATGTGTTCAACCGCATCATTATTACGCATCCACCAATGTACTTTTTCAGAATTGTTAAGCAACATTTTAACAATCGCTGTAGCCCAACTTCCGCCTCCTAATACCGCTATTTCCTTGTTTGACATGGAGTCAAAAGTAGCTAATTCTTTTTGGTTAGATAAAAGTCGGAATTATCGCGATAGATGTTATTCTTTTGCATTGATATGTTCAACAGGTTTAAACAAAGGCTGGCGGGGGTAAGTGAAATAATTGATGACTTCAGCCTTGAAGGTGAAGAATTAATCACGAATCTTAAAGAAATCGAAGTTTATAATAAGCTACTCGGAGGATATGGAGCGTTGTTGAGTGCACTAGATCAAACCATCTTTTGCCTTCCTGTCGGAAACGAATATACTCTTTTAGATGTTGGCTGTGGTGGTGCCGACACAATGAAACGAGTTGCAGAAATTAGCACAAAAAGAGGGTACAAATTAAAAATGAAAGGGATTGACGCAAACCCGTTTATTGTTGAATACGCAAAGAAACAAACGGCTAATTTTACTGAAATAGAAATAAAAAATAAAAATATATTGAATGATTCTTTTTTCGCGGACTCGTACGACTTTGTTTCTTTTAATTTGCTCTTACACCACTTTTCTGAAGATGAAATCATTGGATTTATTAAAAATGCCGCTAAGAAAACAACTAAGGCACTAATCATCTGCGACTTACATCGCAATTTTTTATCTTACTATTCTTTTATTGCAATCGTCAAGCTGTTTGGGGCAAATAACATGACCTTGAATGATGGAAAAATATCTATTTTAAAGGGGTTTAAAAAGAAAGAATGGAGAGCAATATTAAAAAAGGCAGGAGTTGTGAATTACCAAATAAAATGGAAGTGGGCATTTCGACATCAAATTATTGTGTATTGCCAATAATAATTGGCATTTTTGCCGAAATTTCAGTACATGAATCCTAAAGTATTAGCAGTAGCATCAGCGACACCCGAACACTCGGAAAATACCGAAGATATTATCAAACACGTTGAACGTTGGATTGCCAACCAAGACGAAAGAACACAAAAAAGATTTATCAAAGTGTTCAAGAACGCTAGGGTTTCTAGAAGATATTCGATTATGAGTATTGAAGAGGTGTTTACTACTATGACTTTCGAAGAGCGTAACAATATCTACATGGAAAGAGGTCTTGATTTATGCGAAAATGTTATGCTTGATGCGCTAAAAAAAGCAAACTTGAAGGCAACTGATATTGACTATATCATTTCAACTGGCTGCACTGGTATAATGATTCCCTCTATTGATGCTTATTTAATCAATAGATTGGGAATGCGAACAGATATTGTGCGGATGCCAATTACAGAAATGGGATGTGCTGCGGGAGTTTCGGCAACTATTTATGCAAAAGACATTTTAAAAGCGAACCCCGGTAAAAAAGTAGCAATATTGGCTTATGAGTCTCCAACAGCTACATTCCAAACCGAAGATTATTCTATGACCAATGCGGTTAGTTCTGCTATTTTTGGTGATGGTGCTGCATGTATGATTATGGGAGATACTGATGAGGTTAGACCAGCTGTTATTGATACGCAGATGTATCATTTTAGGGACGAACTTCACATGATGGGTTTTGCTTTAAAAAACTCTGGTCTTCATATTATTTTAGATCCTGCGGTTCCCAGTAAAATTGAAGAACATTTCCCAAAAATTATATTTCCATTTTTAGAGAAAAACAATATCGATGTTGCAGATTTGAACCATTTTATTTTCCACCCAGGCGGGAAAAAAATTGTTGTGATGGTGGAAGAGCTAATTGGTAAAATTGGTAAAA
This sequence comes from Flavobacteriales bacterium, assembly GCA_016763645.1. Taxonomy (GTDB): domain Bacteria; phylum Bacteroidota; class Bacteroidia; order Flavobacteriales_G; family NORP312; genus NORP312. The sequence continues at coordinate 20,383 of JAESTK010000247.1, read as the reverse complement.
ATATTGACGACACCAAAGCAGTTCTTGATGAATTTGGAAATATGTCTAGCGCAACGGTGTTATTCGTAATGGAACGATTCCTTGATAAAGACATTAAAAGAGGAGAGTTGGGGTTAATGTTAAGTTTTGGGCCTGGTTTCTCTGCTCAAACTGCGCTACTAAGGTGGGAATAAACATCCGGTTCTGTATTCAATCATAGTTCCTTTTTAAACAGATTACTTTTCGCTTTAATCTTTCGGCTTTTACCTTATTTTTGAAACCGTTAAAGATAAATCAAGTTATTCATGAATAAATCAACAGACGCAAAATATTGGGCCTTAATTCTTGGTGGGTCTAGTGGAATAGGATTGGCCTCAGTTAAAAAATTAGCTGCCGAAGGTTTTAACATTTGCGTTGCATATCGCGAAAGAAGGTCCGGAGCAAAAGTAGCAGAAGAGCAATTCGACAAATTAAGAGAAGCAGGCGCTAATATTATTTCGTTTAATGCGGATGCGCTTAGCGAAACAGGAAGAGAAAAAATACTTGACGATTTATCCGCTGAGCTTGAAAAATCAGGCGGAAAAGTTAGGGTAATGCTTCACTCAGTAGCTCGTGGAAACTTAAAATTATTAGCCCCCAATGTCGATCAATCATTACTCATTAAAAAATCATTAGAAGATTTAGGAGTAGATACTGCCGGGCTAGAATTGCCTGAAGTAGTGGATGATTCACGTTTACTGAACCAAGAAGACTACCAGCTTACAATTTATGCAATGGGTTCAAGTTTATTGGACTGGGCAAATGCGGTTCGTGAAAGAGCGATGTTTACTCCTGACGCAAGAATTATTGGTCTCACTAGTGAGGGAAACAAAAAGGCTTGGAAAGCATACGGAGCAATATCTGCCGCTAAAGTTGTACTCGAAGCAATGGCCCGCTCAATGGCAGTTGAATTAGCCCCATTCGGGATAAGAACCAATATTATTCAAGCAGGAGTGACCAACACTCCATCACTTAGAATGATCCCGGGGAGTAAAGACATAATTAAGCACTCCATTATTCGAAATCCGTTTCATAGGTTAACTCAACCCGAAGACGTGGCAAACGTAGTTTATTTGTTATCTACAGATGAGGCTTCATGGATTAACGGTGCAATAATAAATGTTGACGGTGGCGAACAAATTGCGTAGCTTTACGCGATTTTTCAAACCAATTGTATGCAAAAAGTTATTGATTCATCCATAGAGGAAAAAATTCTTAGCCTCATCCCTCAACAAAAACCTTTTCGGTTTATTGACCAGATTTTTGATGTAAACGAAGACTCCATTTCAGGGTGCTATACTTTTCGTGAAGATGAATTTTTCTACAAAGGTCACTTTCCTGACTTCCCAGTAACGCCTGGAGTTATCCTCACTGAGTGCATGGCTCAAATTGGCTTGGTTGCCTTAGCAATTTACATCTTGGTGAATAATGATGACGGCAACGAAAACTGCAAAACACTATTCACCTCATCTGACGTAAATTTCAGAAAAATGGTGAAACCTGGCGACAAAGTGATTGTAAAATCTGAAAAGAAGTATTTCAGAATGAAAAAACTTTGCTGCGATGTAAAAATGGAAACGCCCGAAGGTGAGTTAATTTGTTCTGCTACCCTTTCGGGAATGTTTATCAAAGAATAAATGAGTAAAAGAGTTGTAATTACCGGAATGGGCGTTGTGGCTCCTAACGCAATAGGACTGCGTGATTTCAAAAAGGCTATCCAAGAAGGTAAATCTGGAATTAAAAAAATCCAACAATTAGAGGACTTAAAATTTGCGTGCCAGATTGCTGGCGTTCCTGATGTTTCTGAAGAATTGAAGCTCAAGTATTTTACTCCATTAATGGCTAGAACATTAAAAAGTAAAGGGATTTTATATGGATGCATGGCCGGTATTGATGCATGGAAAGATGCAGGGTTTGAAGTAGATCCAGAAAGTGAAATTAAATGGGACTCTGGCTGTGTATTTGGGTCGGGCTTAACCGGTGTCGAGGTATTCAGAGACGCTATTTACGAAGTGGATGCGCTTAAAGTGCGGAGACTTGGTAGCCGTGTTGTGGAACAAACAATGGGTAGTGGAATTAGTGCACATCTTGCAGGGTTAATGGGTTTTGGAAATCAGGTTACATCCAACTCCGCTGCGTGTAGTACAGGTTCGGAAGCCATAACAATGTGCTACGAAAGAATTAAAGAAGGTAAAGCCAACAGAATGCTTGCTGGAAGTTGCGATAGCGAGGGGCCATATATTTGGGGGGGGTTCGATTCCATGCGCGTATTAAACCGAAAGAATAATGAAAGTCCCGAACAAGGCTCAAAACCAATGAGTGAAGATGCTTCTGGATTTATCCCTGGCGCTGGCGCTGGCGCGTTAGTTCTTGAAGAACTAGAAACAGCACTAGCTCGTGGGGCAAAAATTTACGGAGAAGTTATTGGCGCAGCAGTTAACTCTGGCGGACAGAGAGGCGAAGGCTCTATGACCGCTCCAAATCCAGAGGGAGTTAAAAGGTGTATTCTTCAAGCAATTGACTCTGCAGGAATTTCTCCAAACGATATCGATGCCATTTGTGGTCATTTAACCTCAACAATGGGTGACGTTATTGAAGTAAGCAATTGGGGTAAAGCGCTGGGAAGAAGCGGAGACGATTTTCCTTACATCAACTCATTGAAATCGATGATTGGCCATTGCTTGGCTGGCGCTGGGTCAATCGAGTGTGTCGCTACATTATTGCAATTAGACGGTGGATTTTTTCATCCATCGATAAATAGCGAAAACGTGCATCCCGAGATAGAAAAAACAATTAGTAAAGATAAAATACCTCAAAGTTTAATGGAATCTACTAATTTTGACGTGATTGCAAAATCAAGCTTTGGCTTCGGGGACGTCAATTGCTGTATTATATTTAAAAAATGGAATAATTCATAAGCCATGGAAAGAGAAGAAGTAAAAAATAAATTAGAAGAAATAATTAAGCAATATGTCACGGACATGGAAGCTTTTGGTAACATTTCTGAAACCACAGACTTATTGCAAGACCTTAAAATTAATTCTGCGCACCTTATCGATATCGTGTTAGACGTAGAAGAAGCATTCGACATCGAGATTGACGATGAGTCGGTAGAAAAAATGATTACCGTAAAAGATTCTGTTGACACCATTTTAGCGTGTGTTAAAGCAACAGCATAAGTGAGTCTTGGTAATGATGTAATATCTATCGCTCATTTAATTGAACGAACTGGAGATAGAAAGCAACGTTATTACGAAAAAACATATACCGAAAACGAAATTCGGTTAATCGAAACCCTTAACATGAAATATGTTGAGGGTTTTTTTTGGGCGCTAAAAGAAAGCGCGTATAAAGCATATTTTAGAATTAATCCCAAACAAATTGTCTCTCCAAAAAAGTTTGAAGTATTGGCTTTCGATGGAGTAAAGGCTACTGTAAAAACTCCTGTAGGGATTATGGATAGTGTTGTTGAGGCTAACGAAAATTATATTCATGGAGTTACTTTTCAATCCCCCTTGCCCCCTTTTCAAAAGGGGAACTCTCCCTTGGCGAAAGGAGTTGGAGGGGTTGAATCAATCGTTTTCCAATTCGGAAAAAACTTCCACCAAGAAGTAAAAACGATAATAGCAAAAAAGCTACATTGTAACATCGAAGAAGTAGAAATTATCAAAGACAAAAATAATGTTCCCACTTTAAAAGTAGAGAATCAACACTACCTATTATCTTTGAGTCATGATTATAATTGGGGGGCTTATGCCTACCAAAACGTCAATAAGTGTACAAAAAAGCAAGCATAGTAACCATAATCGTAATAGCCGTAATCACGGTATTTATGGGTTGGCACGCTTCGCAAATGGAGTTCGATTACAATTTCGAAACCTTCTTTCCGAAAGACGACCCCGCTACGTTAAAATTCTTGGAGCATCGCGACCAATTTATCACCGATAACGATTATGTTCTTATAGGGATTAGAAACGAAAAAGGTGTTTTTCAAGAAGATTTCCTTGCGAAAATCAACACACTAACAACAAAGATTGAAGAACAAACTTGGGCAGAATATGTTGTTTCACCGACCAACATAGCCTTTCCTATTAAAGACCCTTTATTCGGAATGCTGACCGATATTCCGTACATCCACTTCGAAGAGCCAAGTAAATATGAAAGAGATTCTACTCGGATTTTTAATGCGCCCGAACTATCGGGAAGTTATTTTTCTGCAGACGGTAAATCGATTTTAATTTATGTAAGACACCTTGCTCGTTTGGGCGAAGAAGGTTGTAGGGGTTTGGCAGCAAACACAAACGAGATTCTAGCGAAATTCGAATTTGACGAACATCACGTTGCGGGACGATGCGATGCACAAGTGTATTACATCGACCTCATGCAAACTGAATTAGTGATATTTGTTGGGGCGTCAATCTTGCTCATCGTCTTGTTCTTATTTCTTTCTTATCGCTCTCTTTGGGGGGTTTGGGTACCTGCTGTCGTTATTATTACAGCTGTTATTTGGACAGTTGGCTTAATGGAGCTCACCGGTAAAAAGATTGACATGATACTAAGCATTTTACCAACCATAATGTTTGTTATCGGACTATCTGATGCTATTCATCTCATCTCAAAATATTTAGAAGAGCTCCGAAATGGAAAAACACAAGGTAACGCAATAACCATTGCTTACAAAGAAGTAGGACTAGCAACATTTTTTACCTCGTTAACCACCGCAATAGGGTTTTTAACACTCCTTACATCGAGCATAATGCCGATAATTGATTTAGGAATTTACGTTGCTTGTGGGGTGTTTATTGCGTTGGTTTTAACATACACGTTAATGCCTGCTATAATTCTGTTAACCAAACCCCTTAAGGTGGCAGAAGTCGAAAACAAAGAAACATTTTGGTATAGAACACTCCACCGAATGCTACTTTGGATTATCAAGAATAAAAAAATCTGCTTGGCCGGATTCGCTGTAATAATGTTGCTAAGTGTTTTAGGTTGTAGTAAAATAATCTTAAACAACTACCTACTAGAAGATTTAAAAGAAGATAATTATCTCCAGCAAGGGTTCCGGTTTATTGAAAATAATTTTGACGGTTGCCGCCCATATGAACTGGCTGTTTGGGTTGAAGATACCAACAAGACAATTTATGATGCAGATGTACTTCATCGGCTAGAAGGTATCGAAACCTACCTACAAACCGAGCACGAACTTGGTTTTGTGTTGAGTCCTGTTGCGATAGTAAAGGCTGCAAACAAAGCTCAAAACGGTGGCAAGCAAGCATTTTACAAGCTTCCTGAAAAAGAAAAAGATTTGAAAAAAATTATCAAGGAATTAACAAAACTGCAAAAAATGGACGTCATTTCTTCTGTCGTTTCTAGTAATTTACGTATGTCACGAATCGCTGGAAGAACTGCAGATGTGGGCAGCTTTCGATTAGCTGAATTAGACGCAAAACTCACAGAGTATATGAAACAACACGAAGGCGTTATTGGGTTTAATATAACTGGTACAGCGCATTTGATAGACATTAACAATAGCTATATTTCTAAAAACGTATTGCAGGGTTTGCTTATCGCTTTTGCCGTAATTGCTTTTATCGTTTTCCTAATGTTTAAGTCATTTAAAATAGTTCTTTTCTCGTTGATTGTAAACATATTTCCGCTCGTAATGATTGGTGGAATTATGGGTTTTGTGGGTATCGACCTTAAAATGTCGACAGCAATCATATTTACAATTGCGTTTGGTATTGCTGTGGACGACACCATTCATTTTTTAAGCAAACTTCGCCATGAATTACGATTAGGAAAATCGATGTTTTACGCCATAAAACGCTCTTACCTTTCAACAGGTAAAGCAATTGTGGTTACTTCTTTAATTCTTTGCGGTGGCTTTCTTACCCTTGCCTTATCAGATTTTTTAGGTACAGCCAACATCGGAATTTTGATTTCACTTACGCTACTTTTTGCTGTGTTGTCTGACCTTGTTTTACTGCCCGCGTTGTTGTTTATTTTTCCGATTAAGAAGAAATGAAAAAGTTAATATTAATCGTATTTCTCATAGTTGTTTCGATTGATGTAAAAAGCCAAGACACAATTAAAGTTAAGAGTATACTTTTTTCAATTAATTTACAAAACAGTCTACAAGGAATTATTAATGGGGATAAAAACCCAAATTCATGGCGCCACAAAACGGGGTGGATTACTACTGAGGTGCAAATTTTAGGAAGAGTGACGAGAGGGAGAAGAAATATAGAGTGGGGCGGTTGTGGGGCTAGAGGAAAATTGTATGAAAGAGGTGATTTTTTTAAGAAACAGACCTTTCATAGTTATTCGGTTGGCCACATGGTGAGTTTTGGGTATCACCCCATATCTAAAAAGAAATGGAGTTTAGAGATTTATTCGGGGATAAAAACATATTTCACCCTATATGATGGCTTTTCCTGGTTCTACTACCAAAAGCATAGAACTCCTTTAGAGTGGGGTTTACATGTAGGGACATTTGGAGCCAACGTGATTATAAAACAAAATAGACGGGGAAAACTAATAGCCGGAATAGGAATTATTTATTCTTCCTACTCAATTAAAGCCATTAGAGGTGGTTACACGGGTGGCTATTTAGGAAACTTTTCTGTTGGGTATTTCTTTCCGTAATCACAACTGCCCTTTCTCAACAATATTCCTAGCGTGGTAGGTGAAATAGTATCTTGCATTTGCCCTATCAGTTCTTGTTTTGTTGCCAGCTTTGTTGATGTTGTTTCCCATTAAGAAAAAACAAAACATAAAAGGTCAACTTATCACTTTCTATTAAGTAGACTTTTATATTTGTCCAATGGATGATATGAGTGGCTTTTCTCAGAAATCGAAACTAGAGCCAGAAGATTATTATATGAGTACTGAAGGATATATGGTTTTTACCGAAAAATACCACCGAAAAAGAGGCTATTGTTGTAAAAACAGTTGTAAACATTGCCCTTATGGGTTTGACAAGTCCTCCGGACTTTTTAGAAAAAAGATAAAGGACTAAAAGAACAGAGATACGATGAGAAAAAGACACAATTATAAAAACTTAAAAATCTGGCAACTCGGAATTAAGATTGCTGGTGCTGTTTTTGAAATTGTTAAGACCTTCCCTCAACACGAAAAGTTCGACTTGAGCTCACAAATGAACCGATGCTCAATTTCAATTCCTAGCAACATCGCAGAAGGTTCTGCAAGAACAGATAAATCGTTTTCTCATTTTGTAGACATTTCGCTAGGGTCGTCTTTTGAGCTTGGAACACAATTAATACTCGCTTTAAATAGAACATATATTAACCAATCTCAACTAACGGAGGTTGAAGGGAAATTGGAAGAGTTTCAAAAAATGACAATGAGTTTTCAAAACAAACTATAATGCGAGAATCTCTTCTCTCTTTTCTAACCTCTATATTCTTGCAAGAATAATGAACTTCAAACAACAAATACAACAAGGCATACCAACTGAGTTGCCAACTAAAAAAGAGTATGACACTTCTGTTTCCCACGCTCCAAAGCGTAAAGCAATTCTTACTCCTGATGAGCAAAAATTAGCATTAAAAAATGCTTTGCGGTATTTTGACAAAAAACACCATGCGGATCTAATTGTTGAATTCAAACAAGAGCTGGAAGATTACGGCAGAATCTATATGTACCGTTTTCGGCCCGATTACAAGATTTATGCTCGGCCAATTGACGAATATCCGGGTAAGTCCGTTCAAGCGCAGTCTTTAATGTTGATGATTCAAAACAACTTAGACTACGCAATAGCACAACACCCTCACGAACTAATTACCTACGGAGGAAACGGTGCAGTTTTTCAAAACTGGGCGCAATATCTTTTAGTAATGCAGTATCTATCAGAGATGAATGATGAACAAACATTAGTCATCTATTCTGGTCATCCGATGGGTTTGTTTCCTTCACACAAAGACGCGCCAAGGGTCGTTGTCACGAACGGAATGATGATTCCAAATTATTCAAAACCAGACGATTGGGAGAAATATAATGCACTTGGTGTTACTCAATACGGACAGATGACGGCAGGGTCTTACATGTATATTGGCCCGCAAGGAATTGTTCACGGAACTACTATTACGGTATTGAATGGCTGTAGAAAAATTGACACTTCGAGAAACCTCAGTTCGGATTCAAAGGGTACGGCAGGAAAACTGTTTGTTACCTCCGGTCTAGGCGGCATGAGCGGTGCACAACCGAAAGCAGGAAATATCGCTGGTGTTGTTTCTGTAACTGCAGAAATTAATCCAGCGGCATCATACAAACGTCACGAACAAGGGTGGGTAGATGAAATTTACAAAGATATTGACACTCTTTGCTCTAGGGTTAAAGAAGCTAAAGCGAACAAAGAGGTTGTTTCGTTTGCCTACGATGGTAACATCGTTGACGTCTGGGAAAAATTTGACGAAGAAAACATTTACATCGATTTAGGTTCAGACCAAACATCACTTCATAACCCTTGGGCTGGAGGATATTATCCTGTGGGTATGACCTATGAAGAGTCAAACGAAATGATGGCTAACAATCCGGGTTTGTTTAAAGAAAAGGTGCAAGAAACACTTCGAAGACATGTCGTTGCTGTAAACAAACACACGGCTAAAGGAACCTATTTCTTTGATTATGGAAATGCCTTTTTGTTAGAAGCCTCACGTGCTGGAGCAGAAATTATGGCCGAAAATGGTATCGACTTTAAGTACAATTCTTACGTTCAGGACATTATGGGCCCAATGTGTTTCGATTATGGGTTTGGCCCATTCCGTTGGGTTTGTACTTCTGGAAAACCGGAAGATTTACAAATCACTGATGAAATTGCTTGTCAAGTTTTGGAAGAAATTATGACAACTTCTCCAAAAGAGATTCAACAACAAATGCAAGACAACATTACCTGGATAAAAGGCGCGCAAGAAAATAAATTAGTGGTCGGTTCTCAGGCGAGAATATTATATGCTGATGCTGAAGGAAGAATGAAAATCGCAGAAGCGTTTAATAATGCAGTAGCCAATGGAACGCTTTCGTCACCGGTCAATTTGGGCCGAGATCATCACGATGTTTCGGGTACGGATTCCCCTTACAGAGAAACATCCAATATTTATGATGGCTCTCAGTTTACCGCAGATATGGCGATTCACAATGTTATTGGCGATGCGTTTAGAGGCGCAACTTGGGTGAGTATTCACAATGGCGGTGGCGTTGGCTGGGGAGAAGTAATTAACGGTGGTTTTGGAATGACTTTAGATGGCTCTCCTGATGCCGACCGAAGATTAAAATCAATGCTATTTTGGGATGTAAACAATGGAATCGCGCGTAGAAGTTGGGCAAGAAATGATGAAGCTATTTTCGCTATTAAGCGAGAAATGGAACGCAATCCGCAACTGAAAGTTACTTTACCTAATATTGTGGACGAAAACCTACTAAGCTAAAAATCATGGATATAGGGACAATTATTCTGGCAATTTCACTTATCATCATCATGTTTGGGATGGGTTTATCTCTCGTAAAAGATGATTTTATTCGTATTTTACAAAACCCAAAAGCTATTGTTGTCGGGCTTCTTAATCAGATAATTCTATTGCCCATAATTGCCTTTTTACTCATTTCTGTTTTTGGTGTGGGTACAGACATAGCAATTGGCATTATGATTTTAGCCGCTTGCCCTGGCGGTCCAACTTCCAATTTAATTACTCACCTTGCAAAAGGAGATACAGGACTATCTGTTTCATTAACTGCCGCAAATAGTTTGATTACGATTCTTACAATTCCGTTTGTAATCGATTTTGCATTAACTCAGTTTTTAGATGCCAGTGAAATGATTCAAATTGACAAACTAAAAACCGTTGCGCAAATTTTTGTGATAGTGATTATACCTGTTTCTATTGGAATGGCGCTCAAAGCTGCAAAACCCACTTTCGCAGATAAGATGAACAAGCCAGTAAAAATTGCCTCTGGGGTCGTGTTGTTTTTAGTAATTATTGGCCTTGTATTAAAGAAAAAAGAAGATCTAATTCCTTACCTAAAACAAGCAGGTTTAATAGCTTTAACACTTAATGTGGCAACAATGCTCATTGGTTTTATTACCGCCAAAATAGCAAAACTAAATCTTGCTCAATCGTTGACCATTTCTATCGAATCGGGAATACAAAATGGGACGATGGCAATTGCAATTGCTTCTGGTATTTTGATGAATGAAAACTACGCGATTGCCCCTGCTGTTTATAGTCTAATTATGTTCTTTACAGGAGGAGCTATTATCGCTTACGGAACGAAAACCATTGAAAAAACATAAATTCAACCCTACCTAAATCACTTATTATTATGGTTTTTAGAGATTACAATCGAAAATTGTTATGTTTTTTAGTGGTTGTAATCGAAAATTGTTATACTTTTGTAGAGAATGATTACGAGAACTACGATACAAAGCATAGAAAAAAGGCCTTTTAAAGGTAAGGCAATACTTCTTTTCGGGGCAAGACAAGTGGGCAAAACCACACTTCTTGAGTACCTCATAAATATCCGTAAAGAAAAAGTGCTTCACGTAAGTGGAGATGAACCCGATATTAGATCTCTTTTATCAAGTATTACTTCTACAGAACTCAAAAGCTATATTGGTGATAATACCATCTTTTTTATTGACGAAGCGCAACGAATTCCAAACATTGGTTTAACGTTAAAACTAATTACCGATAAACTCAAAAACATTCAAGTAATTGCGACAGGGTCTTCTTCTTTCGAAATGGCAAACGAAATGAACGAACCATTAACTGGGCGCAAGTTTGAATTTAATCTTTTTCCTCTTTCGTTTCAAGAAATGGTAAATCACCACGGTTTATTAGAAGAAAAAAGGCAACTAGAACAGCGATTAATTTATGGCTCATATCCAGAAGTTATTTCCAACCCACAAGACAGCCAAGAGTTGCTTAACCTAATTACCGACAGCTACTTATATAAGGATATTTTAATGCTCGATTCGCTCAAGCGACCTAAATTACTTGAAAAAATATTGAAGGCCTTGGCTTTACAGGTTGGCAGCGAAGTATCCTATAATGAAATTGCACAGCTAGTTGGCGCAGACAAAGGAACCATAGATAAATACGTACACCTCTTTGAACAAACCTTTGTGTTGTTTTCATTACCATCTTTCAGTCGAAATGTGCGAAACGAACTAAAAAAGAGCAAGAAAATTTACTTTTACGACTGTGGTGTTCGCAATGCCATAGTCGGAAACTTCAATAAGCTTCAAAACCGAACAGATGTCGGCTCTTTGTGGGAAAACTATTTAATTTCAGAAAGAATAAAAAAGCATCATTACAATGGGTTTCGCCAACAGTCCTATTTTTGGAGAACAACACAACAACAAGAAATTGACTTAATAGAAGAAACTAACGACACATTAAATGCCTTCGAATTCAAATGGAACGAAACCTCAAAAGCAAAAATTCCTAAAACCTTCACCAATAATTATCCCGAAGCAGAGACACAAATTATCTCGCCAAGTAATTACCACAATTTTCTTCAATTATGACAAAAAATAGATGCGATTGGTCTGCTAAAGATCCTTTATATATTCAATATCATGATGAAGAATGGGGTGTGCCTGTTAGAGACGACCAAAAACTATTTGAGTTCTTAACGCTAGAAACTTTTCAAGCTGGGCTGAGTTGGATTACCGTTCTTCGAAAACGTGAAAATTTTCGTGAAGCTTTTGATAATTTCGATTACAAAAAAGTGGCACAATACGATGATGCTAAATTCGAGTCATTAATGGAAGATGCTGGAATAATTCGCAACAAACTCAAGATAAAATCGGCAATTTCGAACGCGCAAGCCTTTATGAAGATTCAGAAAGAATTTGGCACTTTTACCGATTACATCTGGAAATTTACTGGAGGCAAAGTTGTACAAAACAATCGAAAGTCTATGTCAGAACTTCCCGCAACAACAGAGTTATCAGATGCGGTTAGTAAAGATCTTAAACAACGAGGGTTTAAATTTGTCGGCTCTACCGTAATATATGCTCACATGCAGGCAACAGGAATGGTAAATGACCACGTGGTTGATTGTTTTAGGCATAAAGAGCTGTCCAATGCTTAAGGACTTAGACAAAAAAGAGCTCATTTTTTGGGGCTCAATTCTTTTGCTGTGTACGCTTAAAATTACAGTTGGTGATGTTTCTTTTTATGATAAATTATTCCTTGTCAGAATTTCGAGTACTGAAGCTTCAGATAGTATTTTAGGTGTTTACAACTGGGAGAGATGGTCTTACCATTTCTTCTCTACATTCGTTCTGTTTGCTGTAATTCCAGCTATAATAGTAAAAACGGTTCTCAAAAAGTCGCTAAAAGATGTTGGCATTTGTCTTGGCGATTGGAAATTTGGCCTTTCAGCATTTATTATTCTCTGTATCGTAGCAGCTTACCCGGTTTACAATTCTTCGTTTAGCGAAGAACACATGGCTTTTTACCCACTAACCACTTTGGCGACTAAAACACCATTGCTTTTTTTCTTGTGGTCGCTTACTTATTTGCCGCACTACATTGGTTGGGAGTTGTTTTTTAGGGGTTATATCGGTTTCGAATCTAAATCGAGATACGGAACAGTTGTCGCAACTGCAATCCCAACCCTACTTACAACTCTAATGCACATCGGCAAGCCTTCAGGAGAATTGTGGGGCGCGCTAATTCTGGGAATAATTATGTCTGCTATAACGTTTCGCTCTCGGTCAATTCTGTGGATACTCTTATTTCATTGGTACTTAGGAATATTGAATTCTTACTTTTGCGGGGTCGCATAATCGTCATTGCGAATGAGGTACGATTGAAGCAATCTTATTCATGATAAAGATCGCTTCGTTCCTCGCGATGACGCTAAGAAAAACAAATGAAAAAAATTGCAATTATTGGTGGAGGAAACCTCGGAAGCTCGCTGGCTGAAGGTCTTGTTAAATCAGAAAATTATTCTGTGAATGATGTGATAATCAGTAAAAGAAACCCAAAAACATTACCTCAACTTACCGAACAAGGGTTTAATATTATTTCTGATAACGATGTTGCTATACAACAATCTCAGATTGTCGTGCTTGCTGTATTGCCTCAGCAATTTGATGCTGTTATTTCTGAAATAAAAGATTCATTAACAGAAAATCACGTATTAGTGTCCGTAGTTTCTGGCGTGTCAATATCTGCAATTGAAGCGGTGATACCAAACACCCCTGTTCTGAGGGCAATGCCGAACACTGCAATTGCAATTCAAGAATCTATGACCTGTATTTCATCCAACAAAAAGTCTCAACAATACGAGAAAGAAATCACAGATATGTTCAATTGTGTAGGTTTGTCAATGACAATAAATGAGGAGTTAATGACCTCAGCAACCGCCTTATGCGCTTGTGGAATAGCCTTTTTTCTAAGGGCAATAAGAGCCGCTTCGCAAGGCGGAACACAAATTGGGTTTCATGCAGATGAAGCATTAAAAATGGCCGCACAAACCGCTAAGGGAGCAGCAGCACTTTTAGTAGAACATGGAAAACACCCTGAACGCGAAATAGACAAAGTAACTTCACCTGAGGGCTGTACAATTTCCGGACTCAACGAAATGGAGCACAAAGGCTTTAGCTCGGCCATGATTCGTGGCATTGTTACTTCTGCCGAAAAAGCGGGGAAACTGTATTAGCAACTAAATCTTTTCATTTTCGTAAGATGCGCCCTAGTGAAGGGTTATTATTTAATTTTATTAGCATTATTTCTTGCGGGAACCGTTTCCGCACAAGAAAACCCTTCGCTAAAGCCAGATAAAGCCTTCGAAAATGGCAATTATACCGCAGCCATAAAGGGGTACGAAAAACAGCTAATTGCCCTACCAAAAGATTACCAAACGCATTTAATGCTCGGTAAATGTTATATCGACAGCTATATCGACAGAGAAAAAGCAATCTACTATCTCGAAAAAATTAAAAACGCCAAAAACAACGATTTTGAGGTGTTGTATTTTTTAGGGCGCGCTTATCATTTAAATTACAAATTCGATTTAGCGATAAGTGCCTATCAAACATTGATTGATTCTGTTGGCGATAGTTCAACTATAAAAATCGCTATCCGCCAAATAGAAATGTGCGAAAATGGCAAAAAACTAATTAAAACTCCAGTAGACGTTACGTTAAAAAATTTAGGCGACACGATTAACTCCGATGCACCAGATTTTAATGTGTTTGTTGATCAAACAGAATCTATTCTTGTATTCTCATCAAAGCGAAAAAGACGAAATAAGGCCGAAGCTGCATCCGCAGATGGATACTATACGGCTGACATTTTTATGTCTTACCTTGAAGAAGGAGCTTGGCAAAAGCTAAAATCTCAATCAAATGTTTGCACTCCCTCAAATGAAGAAGTTGTTGGGCTCTCTGCTGATGGAAAGCTAATGTTTCTTAATGTTTCTGGTCGGGGGGTTACTGGTGATATGGTGGTATCTGCCCGAAGATCTGGCTCATTTAAGGTGCCTGTTAAGGTTGAAAATACACTAAATACAAACGCATCTGAAATGACGGCATCTGTAACACAAGACAAACAAACGCTATACTACGGAAGCAACCGAGATGGTGGTGAAGGAATGTTCGACATATACCAAGCCAAGCGATTACCCGATTTGAGCTGGGCGTTATCTCAATCTGTAAGCCTGAACATAAATACGCCATACAATGATTTATACCCTCAGCTTTCTCCTGACGAGAAAACATTGTTTTTTGCAAGTGAGGGTCATAACAGCATGGGCGGGTATGACTTGTTTAAGTCAAAGTGGGATGCAGAAAAACAGGCATGGGGGGCTCCTCAAAACCTGGGCTACCCGATAAACACTCCGGGCGATGATATGCACTTTACAATAAACGTTGGCGGTTCTATGGGCTATATTGCCACATGGAGAGAAGATTCACGTGGTGATTTAGACATTTATAGCGTTAAATTTAACGGCATTGAAACAAAAAAATCGGTTATAATTGGTCAAATAAATACCGCAGCGACTATCGACTATACCGGTGCCGCGAACACGGTTAATAAAACGAAAACAACGACAATTATTCCAGTTAAAGAGGTCGAATTAGAGGTTTATGACTCCGGGGGAGAGCTGGTTGGACGGTACGCGACTAATCCCAACACGGGAAACTTTGTACTGATTCTTTCCCCTGGAAAATACACAGTCGACATTCTTGCTGAAAACTACAAAAACGCATCCGCTTCTATCGAAGTTTTTGGAAACGGTGCCTTTAAAACATTGATTTCCAAAAATTTCCAACTTGAATCTAATGGCATCCCTCGTTCTGTTGATTATAAAGATGTTCCGAAATAAGTAACCGTTTTTTTACATTCCCGTAGTACTTTCATAAGAAACCGTAAACTGCCTAGTGTATAAATTTTTTATTTGTTTCCTTCTCTTCCTTGCTTCTCTAGTTGGGTTTTCTCAACTCGAAATAGGCGTGGAAGCGTCCCATAAAGAGGCTAAAAGCATGATGAAAGATGGCGACTATCAACTCGCTTTCGATCATTATAAAGCCCTGCTGGTCACCGAACCCAACAATACGCTGTATAATTACAAAGCAGGTGTTTGCATTCTTGACAGTGATATTGATATAAAAGGAAAAGCCATTCGTTATCTCGAAAAAATTAAGGATGCCGAAGATGCCCCTAAAGATGTTTTACTGCAGCTAGGGCGAGCATATCACCAGGCATATAAATTTCAAAAAGCAATCATTGTATTACATGAGTATATCGACCAAAATTTAAGAGACGAGTACGCACAAGAAGCGGCCTGTCGATATATCGAAATGTGCACCGTAGCTATCGATATGATTCAGCACCCGCTTGCCGTAAAAATTGAAAATATGGGCGAATATGTAAATTCAGAAGACCCGGACTATTACGCTTTTGTTGTTGAAGACGAATCTTTTTTGCTGTACACAACCCGCAGAACCAAAGGAAACGCAGGCTACGAAATGGTTGATGGCTATGAATCTGCCGAAATATTTATAATAAAAGATAAACGAGGAAAGTGGGGAAAGGCTAAAACCATTGGAGGGATGGTCGGCTCTACTTTTGACGAAGATATTGTGGGGATGAGTAATGACGGAACAGTCATATTCATTTACCTCAACACGTGGGAAATTTCTGGTGATTTAACCATAACAACAAAAAAAGGTCGGCAATTTCAGCGTCCGAAACTGCTTGGGCCTGGGGTGAATTCCATTTACGAAGAAACCACCGCTACTATCTCTAATGATAAACAAACTATTTATTTTTCTAGCGATAGACCTGGCGGTTATGGTGGTTTCGACTTGTATTATTCCAAACGTCTCCCTACTGGCGATTTTGGAGAGGCCACCAATATGGGGCCTAATTTTAATGGGCCTTATGACGAACTTTTTCCCGATTTTTCGAGTAATGAAAAACGATTTTATTTTTGCTCTGATGGATACCAAACGATGGGCGATTTCGATATATTTTATTGTGATTTTGATGAAATAACAAAGTCTTGGCAAAAGCCAAAAAACATTGGCTACCCTATTAACACCCCTGATAATGATTATCAAATTTCGTTTTCCGAAAATGGGCGAACGGGCTATATTTCTGCTTTGCGCAAAGAAGGTTTTGGGCATATTGATATTTATCGCGCTACTTTTTTAGATGTTGAAGAGCGACAATCAGTTGTAGTAGGTAATTTATATGCTATGGCAACAATTGACTATAACAACTATATTACTTTTCGCTACTACGAAAAAGATGGCGTTAAAAAACGATTCACGACCGACTACATTCCTGATAATAGCTGGACTTTTCTTTCTGAAAAACAAAAAATAATAAAACCCGGAATTCAACACAAAGTAATGTTAACATTCGAGAAAGATGGGGTGTCAAAAAAATATCCGCTATCTAAAGCTCCAAAAAATGACCCAAGCTATACTTTTACCAATATTAGCATTCTCGAAATACCCATTAAAGGATATAAGCCCCCTAGCGGTTCTCGGCCAAAGCAAACAACTGTACCGATAAAGTCCGCTTACATAGAAGTGAAACAAGTTAATTCTGAAATTTTAGTTGGAAACTATACGCCAAACAAAAAAACAGGAAGGTATGTTGCTATAATGCATCCAGGAAGGTATGAAATATTAATAGAGGCTAAAGGCTATAAGCCTTACAAACAAATTATTAACGTTTTAGGAAAAAGTTCGTTTAAAGAAATTATTAGCAAAGATTTTGAATTAGAGCCAACAGAGCCTCTTCCACCAGTGCCTTATACGGAGCTGCCACAAAAAAAATAGTCCTATAAATGATCCCTCCCACATCAATATCTCGCTTATTAGAAACAGATTTTGAAGAGCTATTAATCATTGCTGATGCTATTTTGGGTAAGAACTACATTACACAGCGTGAGCTAGAAAACTACATTGGCAACCCTAGCAAAATTTGTTTTGTTGCTCGAACAAGGGGTGAAATGTCTGGGTTTCAGCAAATACAAATTTGCCATTACAACGAGCTAATGACTCTCGCTCTGTCGGAAAAAAGTTGGTTTAACCTCCAATTTTCACACAACTTGCCTATTGGGGTGTTAAAAACTATTGCAATAAGCACTAAATTTCAAAAACAAGGAATTGGCACGATATTAACCAAAAAGAGCCTCGAAGTCCTTACAAAATCTACAAATAATATTCTGTCTATCTGTTGGGTGCTGAATGGTGTGGTGCCTTATTCACGAATACTAATCGGATGTGGTTTAGCCGAATTACGCAAAATAAATTCCTTATGGAAAAAAGACAGCTTAGCCAAAAAATACGATTGCACTTGTTGCGGCAAACCCCCGTGTTTGTGTAACGCCATAATTTATACATCAACTCATTATAGTTAATCATTATTTTTGCTTAACTAAATTTCATTTTGACCGAACTACTTTTAATAGAAATGTCCTTATTCCAGATAGCGAATATTATCTTCGTTTTAGTCTTACTGTTTCTTGGCTATAAATACCTGGAAACTTCATGGTCTTATAAAATAAGTAAGCCATTTGCGTGGGAGGCGGCAGTAAAAAACAAAGTTATTTCAAAAGAACTCCTCAAAATAGAACGTTCTTATCACGATAAAGTACGTTTCTATAATTTATGGTTTCAGATTAATCGGCTTAAAAAAAACAAAGTGGTAGGTGCTTTCGCGGAGCTTGGCGTCCATCAAGGCGAAACAGCTAAAGCAATTCATTTAATGGATACCGATAGGGTCTTTTATTTGTTGGATACATTTGAAGGTTTTAACAAAAAAGACCTCGACCAAGAACAACAAAATGACGAACGCTTTTCGATAGAAATGTTTGCTGATACGAGTATCGAAAAAACAAAAACGTACATCAATGGAAACGATAATATAATCTTTAAGCCTGGTTTTTTTCCTGAAACAGCAAAAGGACTAGAAAAAGAAACATTTGCTTTTGTTCACATAGATGCAGATTTATATGCTCCCACTATCGAGGCTTTAAAATTCTTTTACACTCGATTAAATAAAGGGGGGGTTATTATCATCCATGATTATAACCACAATTGGGATGGGGTTCCGAAAGCTATAAACGAGTTTATAACCACAATTCCCGAATCATTAATTGAGCTTGCTGATTGGCAGGGTAGCGCGATGATAATTAAGAATTCAAACTAGAAATGAGCCTGAATAAAATCGTACTCATACTTCTGTTTGTGGGCCTTTACTCTCCCTTCTTTTCACAAGGGAAGGTTGATGGATTCTACAAAGGAAAGGGGGCAATCGAAATGGTGCTTAGTGGAGGTTAATGTTGGTCTCGTTTTAAAAAGCAAGTAGCAAATTTACTCCTATCAATTGTTTTGATTTATATTTGTCTTTAACGTAGAAAATATGCCAGACATTGCCCCTTGCCCTGAATGTAACTCAGATTATCCATATCCTTCTGGGGCGCTTATGATTTGCCCCGAATGCGCTTACGAATGGAATCCCGATGAGGTTGAAGAAACGGGGCTAATTGTTAAAGACGCCAACGGAAACCGATTACAAGATGGAGATAGCGTTACTGTTATTAAAAACTTGCCCGTAAAAGGCGCTCCAAAACCAATTAAATCTGGCACGAAAGTCAAGAACATAAGATTAACTGATGGTGACCACAACATTAGTTGCAAAATTGATGGTTTTGGGTCAATGTCTCTCAAATCAGAATTTGTAAAAAAAGCATAGTCTCTTCTCCCTCATAGAAAAGAGGGGTAGAGAGTTTGATATATAATGAAAGCAGCATCCGTTCATGAGTTAAAGCGAGAAATGAAAAATAGTTCCCAAGAGGAATTATTAGAGCTCTGCTTGCGCCTAACTAAGTTCAAAAAAGAAAACAAAGAACTTGTTACCTATTTAATTTACGAAGCATCTGACGAGCACTCATACGTAGAAAGCGTTAAGCGAGAAATTGATAATCAGTTTGATAATATTAACAAGCAAACCTATTATTTAGTTAAAAAAAGCGTTCGTAAAATTCTTCGCGTTGCTAAAAAGTACATTCGTTATTCTCCAAAAAAAGAAACAGAAGTTGAGGTGCTACTTTATTTTTGTTTAAAGCTAAAAACAATGTCGCCAAGCTATGAGGGCAACTCTATTTTAGTAAATACTTACAATCGTCAATTAGAATTAATCGAAAAAATAGTCTCAAAGCTTGACGAAGATTTGCAATACGATTACGGTCTAGAAATTGAAGAGCTAAATGAGTTATAATATCGTTCTTATAGAGCCCGAAATTCCAAATAATACTGGCAATATTGGTCGATTAAGCCTAGCGTCTGGTTGTAATTTACATTTAGTAAAACCATTCGGGTTCGAGTTGAGCGATTCTAGAGTAAAACGGGCAGGACTGGACTACTGGCAACATGTTCCGCTAACCATCTACGAAAGTGTGGATGACTTTTTTAAAACCCATTTAAATAAAAAAATGGCTTTTTTAAGTAGTCACGGAACAAAAAATTACACCGCGATAGACTATACCGATAATATGTTCTTCATTTTCGGAAAAGAATCGAAAGGTTTATCTGAAAATATAACTAAAAAACACCCAAACGACTTGTTCAAAATCCCTGTTTTGAGTCCTCATGTGCGAAGCTTAAATTTGGCAAATGCGGTTAGCGTTGTTGTGTACGAAGGGTTGCGAAACCTTTCCTAAAACCACCCGTATTAAAGCTAAAACACGCTAAGTAAGATTTTTAGTCTACTTTTGCACCCTCAAAAAATAAAAACACTCCCTTTGGCAACATTTAAAGAACTCGGTCTTTCAGAAGATATTCTGAAAGCACTAACAGACCTCGGCTTCG
>JAESTK010000337.1 GCA_016763645.1 Flavobacteriales bacterium | reverse complement strand
TCGCATTTATATATCACATGCGATTGTTTTTTATATTTGCTCATACTTCACAAATATAGGCATAGCCTCAATTACATTACCACCTGCAAAGCAGGTGGTTTCTTAAGGTAAAATGAAATCAAAGATGTTCCATCATACAAAAGCCCAATCTCTATTTTCGCTAGAGACTGGGCTTTATAATTTCCGGTAGTTAATCAGGCTAATTATCTTTATTGACATCATACCAATCGATGTGACGTGTGTAATACATAATTACTGCTAACACAGCAAACAAACCGATACTGCCGACCAATAAGGCGAAATCTTGCAATTGCAGAATAATAAAAATAAACCCATATATCATTACCATCGCTCCTCCCATAAACATGGTAAGTTTCTTACTTTTTAACACACCTTGAATATATATAAGTACTAATGTGATAACTGCAATTGATGATACTATGTAGGCCAATCCAAAACTACTTTGCTCAGATATCGATAATAACAACGCGTAGAATATACTTAGGGCAAACCCCACCAATAAATACTGAATTGGATGAATTCTTTTTTTGTTAATCACCTCCATAAAGAAGAACAACAAAAAGGTGAGCGATATAATGAGCACAGCATACTTAGACGTTCTCATGTTCTTTTGGTATTGGTCAACGCCACCATTAAATCAACTCCAAAAACAGATGAATAAGGCTTGTAACTGTTACCTCTCCATTGTTGTGGGAAATCTCTATTGAGTTGCAGCACCTTCCACGTAGCTGTAAAACCATCTTCGTTTATTTCGCGTTCGTCTGGCAAAAACTGACCTGAAAAGCTTGGGTTTTTCCAGCTCGATTTCAGATTAACAACAGTCTCTGCGCCTAGTGGCGTAAAATTTAAGCTGCTACTTCCGTTTAGGTTTACGTTAAAGTTGAACGCATACTTTTTTGCGCTATCCTTCATTACAACTCTAGTAGAAATGCCTTTTTCTATTACATCTCTTGTTGGAACACCAGGCTTAAATTCACTTTTGACGCTCTCCCAATCTAGCTCAATTTTATCGTTGATACCTCGCATATCGGGAATACCAACCGATATTGTCGCTTCTTCCCACAAAATGTCTTTATTCCCTATGTTCCAGTCGCTAAAATCGGGTTGATTAAATTCACCCGAAACATTTAAAATGGCTGAATAAACAACCGCTTCGAAAATTCCTCTATAACGTAGTTCTGGGTTTACATCTCCATCAATATTTAATGTGTTTGGCAAAAAGAAGGCATTGTTGCGCAATGACTTTAGCTCTTCGTCATCATCCGTTTTGTAATACGTTAAATACGGAATAGTTAACACTGGGCCCGTTAGGGTTTGTTCGTTTCCCCAGCTGGAACTTATCTCGTTTACTACCGATTCTTGCCGAGATTGCCGCTCCCATATTAAATCGGCTATCATACCCGTAGGGATGAGTAGCAGCAGAATTAAGATAGCAATAGATACAATTTTAAAGGTGATGGAATTGCGAATCCATGTTCCTAGTTTTTCGAAAAATGATGGTTGTTCTGTCATAATAATTGGTTTTAGATTTTTAGGCAAACGAAAGATAGATTAATGTTATTATTTGACAATCAGAAATTTAACATTTATTAAGAGAATTTAATCTTGATGATGTGGTCTTAATTTATTTGATAATGCTCCAAATGTCATAAATTTGGAATCATACTTTTTTATAGGAAATGGAACGGATTGAGGCGACATCAAAAAAATCAATAGAAGCATCAAAAATGGTTCAAAGAGTTCAACAAAAATTTGTTCGAATTCTGGAATCTGTAAGCAATTCTATGGGATTTAACAACCAATTTCAACGTATTGAATGGTATCGAGAATCAGGAAAGTTTGGAGGTGGCGTTAGGTGCACAGCTCCTGAAAATGACATATTTAACACAGGTTCCGTAAACTATTCACAAGTTCAATACGAGTCTGATGGAAATAAAGCCCTGCGTTCTGCAACTGCTATATCGACTATTATTCACCCAAAAAATCCACATGCTCCTTCGTTTCACCTGCATATAAGCTATACGGAAATGAAAGCAGGTGAAGGTTATTGGAGAGTCATGGCTGATTTAAACCCAAGTATTACTAACGAAGAGAACACCCCTCATTTCTTGTCTTGCATAAAAGAGGTTAGCGATAATTATTTTGAAGAAGGGTGTAAACAAGGTGACCGTTATTTTTACATTCCTGCACTTGAACGACACAGAGGGATGTGCCATTTTTATCTTGAAAATTTTAAAGATGATAACCTTGCTGAACCATTCGCTGAGAAAATGATTCAGTGCTACGGTGATATTCTAAAAACATCTGTTGCCAATTCTTCAATTACTCAAAAAGATGTTGAAGTTCAACTAGACTACCATACGCTATATTTTTATCAAGTCTTAACCCTTGATAGAGGAACAACTTCAGGGCTATTAGTTCACAATCAAAATGACATTGGTATTCTGGCTTCTCTGCCTTCGCATATCAATCGAGAACTATTAGCTACTTGGGTTAGCAAATCACCAACTCCACAAGATAAATTGGTAAATAGATTTCTTGACGTATTACCGAAAACAGATGTTTGTCCTATTAATAACTCCATTAAAAAAGAACTAGCTAACGAACTGCGAGAGCACTATAAACAATTTCCTGAAGCGTTAAAATTACAAGCCTCCGGAAACATAATTCCACCTACGGTGCAAAACCACGTTTGATTAATATGCTGGCTAAGACATGTGTAATTGTAAAGAAAAATACGTCAATAAGCGATTCGTTCTTTCGCTTCCCCTCCCTATCTTAAGAAACTCTACTACTCCTGCCAGGTAAATAAATTGTGGAATTACAAACGAATATGTTCCAAAATACTTTCCAATACTTGCTCTTGGTGTTTAAACACATCTTCATTATCGAATCTGAGTACTTTTACTCCTAGAGATTCTAAGTTTTCTTGTCGTTCAGTGTCATGATTGTGAACTACAACATTATTGTGAATACCTCCATCAAGTTCGATTGCTAGTTTATGCTCTGGGCAATAAAAATCAACAATGTAATTCCCGATGCTGTGTTGCCTTCTAAACTTTAGGTCACCTAGTTGCTTTCCTTTTATTGCCAACCAAAACACTGCTTCTGCGGAAGTAGATTTATTTCGCAAATCCTTTCTTCGTTGTTTGAGGTAGGGGCGGTTATGGAGTTGGTCTTTGATGTGGCTAAAATAAGTATTTACTTGATAAAAGAACCACCCCGTCCCGCTATAGCGGGACACCCTCTCCTCAACGAGGAGGGGAAACCTGCGGCAGTACGATTTCTTCAAATCACCGCCCGGAGGTTTCTCCTCCTATTTTCTTACACACAAAATCACAATCCGGATGGCTTCTCCTCCTATTTATAGGAGGAGTACGCTTGCTTTAGCAAGTGGGAGGTGGTCCTTTTGGAGGAGTACCTCAACAAAGTTGAGGGGAGGTGGTCTTTTTCTAAACATTAAACACTTTACCAAACTCCACTAAATAAACAGATTCTACCACTTAACGGATAAATAAAACCATCCAGTCAATGCTAAAAATTAGTGTAAATAGGGACGTATATTAGCTAAAACTAAATCAGATAATTATGGAATCCTCAATCAAATTATCTCTTATTATATTATGCTTTTCCCTTTTCCTGTTCTCATGTTCTAAAGAAAAAATTAGAACACCTTCAACTAAAAAGAATGCTCCCACTACTGAGCAAGACGAAACCATACAGATACCGAGTAAAGGTCTAAATGATTTGTTTTCTCGAAATCTGTTAGATAAAATTCAATTGTTCACTATTGACCCAAATCAGAATGATTATTTTATTACTGAAAAGGGAACTCATATTAGCCTTACCAATACAACATTTACAGATTTATCAGGAAATGTCATAACAGAACCTTTTACCCTTGAGTATATAGAAATATTTGATAGGGCTTCGATGATATCTACTAACATGGGAACTATTGCCATGAAAAACAACACTTTGGTTCCCTTAGTTTCTGGGGGTGAGTTTCATATTCAAATACCAGATAATATAACATTTGAAGGGTCGATTCAGATTCGCCTACCTATCGAAAACACCACCGAATCGGATAATTATAACTCTGAGATGAAAAAATTTAAGGGCGGTGAATTCAATAGCGAGACCATAGTTTGGAAAGAACTAGATACCGATACAGTAATCATTTTCATGCCCTGGTTTGGATGGTGTGTAGAGTCAAATGTAACCCGCTTCTATTCTTTGGGAATTTTTCCGTCAGATATTGGTTGGACCAATTGCGATGTATTTTATGATGACCCAAGGCCTAAAATAAACATCTTGATTGAAGTTCCTGAGGGATTTGACTCAGATAACACAAGGCTATTTATTTTGTTCGATGGGGAAGATAACATTGCTTTTCCATTGACCTATTACTATGACGGAGTTTTCACTGATTTTGATGGAGTACTGCCAATTGGAGCAGACGTATCTATTATTGCGCTAACAGAAATTGAGGAACAACTTCATTATGCCATCATTGACACTCAAATACTGGAAAACCATCAAGAGAATATTTCCAGTTTTACACAAATTACTCCAGATGAATTACAGGCAATAATTAGTTCACTTCCCTAGAAATAATAGGCTGTGGCGCCTCGCCACTACATATTCCTTCTATACTGCCCCCCTACTTCAAAAAGTGCATCAGTAATTTGTCCAAGAGAGCAATGCTTACAGGCTTCCATAAGCTCAGCAAAGATGTTTTGATTTTGTACCGCAGCGCGTTGCACTTTGGCAATGGCATCGCTAGCCATGTCTTCTTTGCTTTTGTGCAAGTTGCCCAACATATCTATTTGGTATTGCTTTTCTTCTTCAGTAGCGCGAATAACTTCTTTTGGTATCACCGTAGGTGAGCCTTTACTACTCAAGAAAGTATTTACCCCAATAATTGGGAACTCGCCAGAGTGTTTTAAGTGCTCGTAGTACATACTTTCTTCTTGT
>JAESTK010000246.1 GCA_016763645.1 Flavobacteriales bacterium | reverse complement strand
TTTTTACTGGACTTGCAACATAATTATGGACACCGAGTTAAGGGTCATGCTGCTTGTTTATAAATAATATTTTTGAGGTTACAATATACTAATTGAAAAAGAAGTCTCTCATCTGGCTCGACCAAAGACCTAACCACTTCTCGAAATATCTGCCCAAATCTAACCATAAGCCATGAAACATCAACGCATAAAAAACCCCCACCCTCGCGAACAAGGATGGGGAAAATAAAGTTTTAATAAGCTCTCCCTCAAAGACTCGAACTTTGGACCCTCTGATTAACAGGTTCCGAAACACCACATCAGCCTCTTAAATGAAACAAGAGTTTGGAGTAATTCTACAACCGACCTAGAATGTATTTTGAATTGGAAATGGTCTAAATGGACAGGTCGGACTATCTACTAATCACAAACTTCTTTGTCTCTTCTCCTACTTGTAAAAAGTAGATTCCATTTGGTAGGTGCGAGACATTGATTTCATTATTACTGGATATCACTAAAGCAATCCTCTGACGCCCTAGCATATCAAATATCACCGCGTTACCTTCAAAGTTTGTTGCAATAGTTATTTGAGTATTTGCAGGGTTAGGATATATGGAAACCCATGATGTGTTATCTTTTGAGCTGGTTTCTTCAACCGTCAGGGGTTCTCCCGTTATTGTGGTATCGAAAAGAGAGATAAATGCATCATTAGTGATAATCGCCTCATTAAAATCAAAGTAGATATAAGCATTATTATGAACCACCGTTTTTTCCAGTAAATCTTTCTTTGGATAAATCTTATAGTTCAAATAGCCTTGACTATATAGGACACTCGTGGCACTATCTAGTAGGTTAATATTATTAAAAGTAAAGGTTAGAACTGGATATTCAGTACCAGATACATCAAGAATATATGGGTGCGAACTACTGCCAAACTCTAGCGTTGAGATATCCAAATGTTTTGATAATACATCCTTTACCACTACTTTATAAGCTGTGTCGGTGCCTGTGTTTTGAAAACGAATCTTATAACTTAACTGGACATTAGTATTTACATAGTGAAATTCCGTTATTCCTTGAGGTATTACGGCTTTGTCATTAGGGTCAAAACTATCAACTATTTCAGCACAGTCAATTTCTACATCAGGGTCTATATCGTCTAAAGGAAGTTGTACAACAAACCCAAGGCTTGGGGGGACAAAACCACAACCTTCAACTGTTTTCTCAGGGTTACTCGTTCCTGTGTGATTCGGATGCTGATCTGCTTCAACTCGATACGTTTGACCATTGGCAGGGAGGTTTATATTCAAACTATCACTCGATAATAATTGAAAATTACTCGTACTAACTAATTGAGCGTCTTGAAAAATTCTGTATGACGATAAGTAATTCATGTCGCCCGTTCCAATGTTCTTGATAGTGAATTGAACTGTTGTATCTGCACTACAGCTTCCCGTAACTGCTACGGAGGAACTGTCCCATAATTGCAGAAGACTATCTAATTCGTAATAACACTCATTTCTAGGCGTTACCCACGCTTTAACACACTGAGTCAGACCAACAACATCTGGAACACAGGAAACAGAATCGATAATGTTTATTTGTCCACATTCACCCATTGCCAAATTTCCAATATTGAATTGCAAAACATTGCTAGCGCTGAATGAATATGGATAATCGATGTTTATGATGTTAAGGTATTCAGGAAGGTGAATAAATAGATCAACTCCTGTTGCATCTTGAAACCCTGTATTACAGTAGTCAACAGTAATTCTATTGCGAAAACATCTTCTTTGTCTACTGTTGTCTACATCAACTTCGATATATGGGCATTCGATTGTCTCATTGTGGAAATCAACTTGGGATATCAATTGAGCAAGAGTGTCAAAGATTACCCCAATGGTGTCGATACAATTAGCATAGATTAAAGGATGATTAATCTGCGGCTGAATAACATACTCACCTGAGTCCGTAGAAATACTGTAATTACCTAAACTGTCTGAAACACCATAAAAACCGTATGGTTCTGCGGTCACAATTACATTAGAAATAGGGCTTTCATTTGCATTAACGAAACAATCATTGTCATTAAATATACTTCCTGTGACTGTATTTGGAACCGTATTATAAAAGCAATTCGTTCTGTAATCATATGGATAATGGGGCCAAGTTGAGTTTGCTATGTGCCAAGTAGGATTATCAACTTCTATACATGTCATAAGGGGGGTGTCATGAATTTGAATTAAGGAGTAGCCCGAATCCCAATCTCTACCATTTTTAAGGCTTAGCTCTTCTAGGAAGTAATTATAATATAATGCCAAGTACACTAACTTAGGGTTGTTAGATACATCTACGGAAACTAATTCAGACCATCTTGCATTTAGCTGTTCGAGTTTTGGATTCTGGGAAAAATCTACGGTAGTAAGATTATCAGAAAAATTTAACCACACTCTAAATAGTTCTGGGTTGTTAGTTAAGTCTAGGTGGTCGTATGTAGTGTATTCACTATAAAAATGTGTAAGATTAGGATTGCCACTCAGGTTTACGGAATCAATTAGAGTGCTGGAGATGTATAGTGTCCCCAGGTTTGAGTTATTCGTTACATCTAGTGAGGTAATAGGATTTCCTGACAATGACAGCGTTCCTAAATTAGGCTTATCTGTGACGTCAATATTAGTAATCTGATTACCACCAATACTGAGGGAGTACAAACTATCATTATTAGATATATCCAATGACGTAAGCAAATTTCCGTAAGGGCTAAAGCTTTTCAAATTAGTACATCCCGATATGTCAATGGAGGTTAATTTATTGCCATTGCATCTGAAGTAATTCAGCGAAGTAAGGTTTCCAAGGCTGATAGTCTGAATATTTGTGCCTTCAATTACTATTGAATTTGTATTTGTAAAATATTCAATGCCCGTTGCGTCTGTAATATTGGTATCTGTGTATACGCCTATATAGCTAATATATACAGCAGCTTCACTAACTTGTATCTCCCCATCTCCATCTGTATCAATAACTACCGTATTGTTAAGAAGTGCATTTTTAAAATTAACATCTGGGAAATTGATTATTTGCGCTACTCCGTAGTTTGAAGCGAATAGAAACACTAATAGGATTGGAGTTGTAAGGATATATGGAGACCGCATTTATATACTAAGACGAATAAAATCTAAAAAGGTTGGTTCAAAACAAGAACTAAATAATCCTCACCCCTCCCAATCATGTCTTTACTAACCCTTAAAACTATAAATCATGGCATCATCAAAACTAATTTTAGACAGGAGGAGTATGCTCAAAAACGGCACCTCTCCCCTCGCATTTAGAATATCTCATAAGAGCAAAGTGCTAACAATAGCTACTGGATTCTACCTTTCGGAAGAAGAATGGGACAAGTATAATCTAAGCAAAAGCCCTAGGGATAAAATAAGCGAACTACAATGCAATAAATTTGAATGTATTCTGAATGTTTCTACGTCCAAATTGACCAGTTAGACCATTCACCCACAAAACATCAACCCATAAAAAACCCCACCCTAGCGAACCAGGATGGGGAAATAAAGTTTTGTAAGCTCTCCCTCAAGGACTCGAACCTTGGACCCTCTGATTAACAGTCAGATGCTCTAACCAACTGAGCTAAGGGAGAATTTAATGAACTTTCCCACAATGGGGCTGCAATATTACCATTTACATCTAAATTATCCAACACATTTTTTATGAAACTTTTGGGCGGTCCCCACAAGAGTCTATTTATAATTTATGCAACCCAACCCTGCATTTTTTCGTATGATATATTAAGTGTTCATTTTAAAGCGAGTAGCCTGTCTAGGTTAAATTATCGTTTAGAAACTGTTCGATAAGACAATTTACCAATAAAACTGGGCGCTTCCTTCTCTTATTGTCCTAACAGTTTACTTACGATAACTAATAACAGAATAAATGCTGAACAGAACAATTGTATATACATTGGTGGCTTGCTGCTGCATTTTTTCGAAAACCAGCTTCGGAACAATAGTGGAAACAAGTGGTGTTGTGGGCCCTTGGAACGCTACTGCCTCTTGGGTTATCGCAATCCCGACATGCAGTGATGATACTATCCATATTAAGGCTGGGCATACAATTACTATTTTAACACAACAAGATTATGAGGCCTGCGCTTCTTCGAAAACGATAATTATTGATGGGACCTTATCATTTCCTGATAATGGACCGAAACTTAAACTCCCCGGGGGCTCCTGTTTACTCGTCAATTCAGGCGGAACTATTATTGCTCCAGGCACCGACAATTCAAACAAAATTTCCGTAGGGGGTACGTGGGTTTGGGGAAGTAAAGAGCCAGATGTTATGGGTCCGGTGAGTTTGTGCGGTATTGCTTTGCCTATTGAGTTGTTGTCTTTTGATGTTTCAATAAACAGACCTTTGATTGAAATATCGTGGACTACACAAACAGAGATCAATAATGAGCTCTTTATCGTAGAAAAAAGCGAAGATTACCGTATTTGGAAAGAAATTTTAACGATTCAAGGGGCGGGCAATAGTAATACTTCGGTTAAGTATACTGCTATCGATTCTTTCCCAACAAGTGGAACATCATACTATAGATTAAAACAAACAAATACAGATGGCTCACAGACTTATTCGTATACCGTTTCTTTGTTTTACAAAGTAAACAACGAAGTCAACATAAATTTATATCCAAACCCCTCTAGCGGAACGATAAATATCGAATTTAATACAATAGAGCACCGAACAATATTGATTACCAACGCAAGAGGCACGCTTATTAACTCGACCGAAACAGATAACCTAGCTTTGGTATATAATATTGACTCTTTGCCTAATGGGGTATACTACATTAGTGTGAATACAAAGAGCGGGTTTTCAGAAAGTAAAATGATATTAAAAATTCAATAACCCCCCCCTTTCGCGAGAAACTTAAGGCACCCAATTACTTCTAACCAACAGAACCAATGAGGGATTAGCCTTAATTATGAGCGGCTTCCAGAATAATTACGCTAAGAAAATAAACAATACCTTCGCAAAAAATTTCACAAAAACGGTGAAAGCGAAATTAATTAAGGAATGAGTAAAAAGTACAATGTATACGGAATAGGCAATGCTTTGGTTGATATAGTAACTGAAGTTGATGATCAGTTCTTGCAAGACCATAACATAGAAAAAGGGCTGATGACTTTGGTTGATGAAGAGAATCAAATCAGAATTTCAAATGCTATTGACATGAGCAAAAGCAACATGCAATGCGGAGGTTCTGCTGCAAATTCAATTATTGCCGTGAGCCAGTTTGGAGGCTCGAGCTATTACTCTTGCAAAGTTGCAGATGACGAATTAGGAAGTTTTTATAAGAAAGACTTAAATGACAATGGAGTAGATTCAAATCTTCAGAATGAAGAATTGGAAGCGGGAATTACCGGAAAGTGTTTGGTAATGACTTCAGAAGATGCTTCAAGAACGATGAATACTTTTTTAGGTATTACTTCAGATTATTCCAAGTCTGAAATTAAAGAAGAGGCGCTTAAAAATTCTCAATACTTGTATATTGAGGGCTATCTGGTAACCTCCGAAAACGGTCAGGACGCGATGAAGCACGCTAAGAAATTAGCCGAAGATAACGGGGTGAGTACTGCATTAACTTTCTCCGATCCAGCAATGGTAAAATATTTTAGAGATCAAATGATATCAGTAGTTGGCTCAGGCGTTGATTTACTCTTCTGCAATGAAGAAGAAGCCATGCTGTACACAGGAAAAGACAACCTTTCGGAAGCACAAGAAGCTTTAAAAAAAGCGGCAAAGAAATTTGTAATTACTCTTGGAGAAAACGGAGCAACCATTTTTGATGGAGAAGCTTTTATCGATATTGAACCGTATAGAGCGGAGGCAATTGATACAAATGGTGCAGGAGATTTATTTGCTGGAGCATTTATGTATGGAATTACAAATGGGAAAAACTACGCAGATGCAGGAAAACTTGCTTCTATGGCGTCATCCAAAGTAGTAACTCAGTTTGGCCCTAGACTTGAATCGAATCAAGCTAAAGAAATCTTAAATAATCTTTAAAGGTTCTACGAGGCCTTGATATATGTTTAGCCCTTTATTTAAAGCCAACATACGCCTATCGGTATTTACTTTTTGGAAAATTCCGATGGTGTTTTTCTGTAGACCGAAAATAGTGCAACAAGATGATATTCGTACCGTTGTAAAAATTAAACTTAGACGAAAAACCAAGAACCACCTCAACAGCATGTATTTCGGTACGCTGGCTGTTGGAGCAGATATTACCGGAGCATTCACTGCTTTTGATAAAGCTCAGGCAATAGGGAAACCTGTTTCGTTAGCTTTTAAAGATTTTCATGCAGATTATTATATGCGCGCCATTGGTGATGTCTATTTTACCTGCGATGATGGCAAACTAATTGATGAAATGTTAGCTGAAACAATCGAGACCGGAGAGCGAGTAAATAAAGCCGTTACGGTTACCGCAAAATGTCCTGATATTAATGACGATATTGTTGCTAAATTTGTATTAACGCTTTCTTTAAAGCATAAGAAATCAAAGAAATGAGCATCAGACCCAGAAGACTACGAACAACGCCTATTATGCGAAACATGGTTGCAGAAACCCGTTTAAGTGCAGACATGTTTATCTACCCCTATTTTGTGGTGCATGGCGATAACCATAAAGAAGAAATAGGTGCAATGCCGGGTGTTTACCATTTCTCTGTAGATGAATTACTAAAAGATGTTGAAAAAGGACTAAAACATGGAATAAATAAAATCCTACTCTTCGGTGTTGGTGAAGAAAAATCAAAAGACGGGAGTTCTTCTTCTGGAAACAATTCGATTGTCCTAAAAGCAGTTTCCGCATTGAAAGATAAATTTGGTGCCGACCTTATGGTAATAACCGATGTTTGTGTTTGTGCATATACCGACCACGGACATTGTGGTGTTTTGGAAAACGGTTATGTCCAAAATGATGAAACACTTGATGTACTTTCCGCAATGGCGCTGGCTCATGCCGAAGCGGGTGCTGATATAGTCGCCCCATCTGACATGATGGATGGTCGCGT
>JAESTK010000289.1 GCA_016763645.1 Flavobacteriales bacterium | reverse complement strand
TCATGGGGTTGGGCGCAGGCTCAATGGTCAAAAATCTGCTTCATAGCTTCCCAGAGCTTACTGTACACGCAGTCGAATACCGTGAAGCCGTGGCGAATATTACAAAAAAATATTTTTATTTACCTGACACCGACCGCCTCTGTCTTCATATCGATAATGCAGTGCATTACATCAAAGATACCAATGTAAAAAGTGATATTATCTTTTCAGACTTATACTATGCGAAAGGTATGGAGCCGAAACAAGTCGCATCAACCTACTTGCGTGATTGTAAACATAAGCTCAGTGAACATGGTGTGCTCGTGCTCAACATCTGGAACACTGCACTTGAATCCCAAAAAGAGCTCAATGATTTACTTGCTCTCGAATTTGAAAATCGATTACTTAGTTTTGAAGCAGAAAGTGGAAACACCATCGTACTCGCCTTCAAAAATGACATTCCCGTCATCAAAAGAAAAGGGCTACTTCTGAAAGCGAAAGAGTTGCAAGAGAAAATGAATATACCTATGGAACGGTATGCCAAATTACTTTGGGCGACACAGGCGAATAAGTTCGGGGTTGATTAGTTCAGGCTGCAACACACAACGGCAACTATTGATGCTTAAAAAACCAAACTGGAAGCATTGGTTTGATTGATAAGACCTTAGCCTATGAAGGCAGTGAAAATAGTCAAAGTGGGTGAAGAAAAGCCTGATATGGTGTTTAACAAAGTAATGTGTCCCCATAATAGATTTATGAGCAACAAAAATGAAAATAAAAACTCGTATTTATACAATGAGGTTTTTCACTTCACATCTTCATAGGTTTGCTAAAACACTTAACCTAGCCTACTCTCCGCATCTAAATTTCAAGGGAGAGGGGATTATTAAGCGCTGAATACCTACCCCAAATATTTGGGACGCTCCTCCACTAAAACGGAACAAAAGAAGAATTAACTATGACAAAAAAACACCGTCCACCAGCTTATAAAATCGAAGACCATGTTAATGATTGGGTCAAAGCTAAGTTTGATGAGCTAGGCTTAAAAAACCAGCAAGATTATTACACCGAATCTGCCATTCCTGATTACCTTAAAGAGGCTCTAAAAGGGCGCGCCAAAACCAAAAATAAGACGAGCTTTGGCAAGCCCGACTTTAGTCTTCCTGATTGCAACCCTGTCCCAGTTATTATTGAAAACAAACTGGGGCTTAAAAAGCTGCTCGCAGAAACAAAAGATGGGGTGAAGTTTGATGCATCATCCGTCCAAAATTACGCTGCAAACGGTGCGCTCTACTACGCTACTGGCATCATTGCTTCGGGAAAGTACCACGAAGCAATAGCGATTGGCATTGCAGGCGACTCCGATAAGGCTATTGAAATAAAGGTTTACTATGTTTATGGCTCAGGGGAGAAATCATATAAACTGCTAGACAATGTGACCACACTAGATTTTCTCGAAAACGAACAGACTTTTGAAACATTTTATAAAAATGCCACGCTAACCGAGGATGAAAAGCACGAAATTTTAATCAACTCGCAAGCGGCATTACAAAAATATGCTAAAGAACTCAACAAGCTCATGCACAATCACAATATCACTGCGCCACAGCGAGTGCTGTATGTATCGGGTATGCTGCTATCCATGCAGCATGTGACAGACAAAGCAGGCAATCACATTCAAGAAGGTTTAGTTCCTGATGATTTAAAAGGCATTCAAACAGAATCTAAGCGTGATGGCGTACAGATTGTTGACCAAATCAAAGAGTTTTTAACCGCCCGCAACATCCCAGCCGACAAACAAAGTCTGATGTTGTCGAGCTTTTCCGAGATTTCAAAAGATAAACAGCGCGATGAAGTTACTGAGCTTGAAAAACAAGTATCCAAGCTTATTAACGATGATGCCAGTTGTAATAAGCAAATTTTCACCTTTATTTATTACAATATTTTCTTGTCAATTGACGCTATGGCAGGGCATATCGACATCATGGGGGAAATGTATTCAGAATTCTTAAAATATGCCCTTGGCGATGGTAAAGAAATTGGCATTGTGCTGACCCCTCCCTATATCACTAAAATGATGACAACTATACTCGGTGTGAATAAAGATAGCCGCGTGATGGACTTGGCAACAGGTTCAGCAGGCTTCTTGATTTCTGCCATGGAAATGATGATTGAAGATGCAGATAAAACATCAGGCAAGAAAACATCTGCTGCTGAACGTAAAATTAAACAAATTAAAAAAGAACAATTGATGGGCATTGAGCTTAACGCTGAAATGTTCACCCTTGCTGCCACCAACATGATTTTGCGTGGTGATGGTAGCTCGAATATTCAAAAAGGCAGCACATTTAAAACCCCTGAACATATATATGATGATTTTAAGGCAGATAGATTACTACTCAACCCGCCCTTCAGTTATTCCGAAAATGGTATGCCGTTTATTGCTTTTGGTTTAGATAAGATGCAGCCAAGCGGACTTGGTGCAATCATTATCCAAGATTCCGCAGGCTCAGGCAAAGCGACCAAAACGAACAAAGCATTACTCAAAAAACATACCTTGCTCGCCAGCATTAAGATGCCGATGGACTTGTTTCAACCCATGGCAGGTGTACAAACCAGCATTTACATCTTTGAAGCGCATAAACCCCATGATTTTGATGCCACAGTGAAATTTATGGATTTTAGAAATGATGGCTATAAGCGGACGAGCCGTAAAATCCAAGAGATTGACAACCCAGCCTTGCGCTATGCCGATATGATTAAAATTTATAAGGCAGGGAAAAATGCGAAGATTGAAGCAGCTTGGGATTTAGACAGTGCCTATATTGAAGATTTCATCACCAACTCAGGCGCAGACTGGAACTTCGACCAGCATCAAATCATCGACACCAAACCCACCCTTGAAGATTTTAAATCAACAGTGAGTGATTTTTTAGCGTGGGAGGTTGGTAACCTGCTCAAAAACGGAAATAATCTGGGAAAGTAAGCACCCTACTTAACAAACGGTTGGATGACGTTGAGTGGGGTGAGTTTAACCTTGAGGAATTGTTTGGGAAATCAACGCGTGGCAAGCGTCTAAAAAGCTTAGATAGGATTTCAGGAAGCTTGCCTTTTGTAACAGCAGGTGAGAAAGATGAGGGTATTTCTGCATATATTGGCAATGAAGTCACTGTTTTTTCAGAAAATACAACAACCATTGATATGTTTGGCTCTGCAAAATATCGAAGCTACAAATATGGTGCGGATGACCATGTTGCAGTTGTTCATACTGAAACCTTACCCAAATCGGCAGCAATATTTGTGACAAGTGCTATTCATAAATCATCGCATTCTGGTCAATTTGACTACTCAAGAAATTTTTATGCAAAAGATGCAGATGAATTAAATATCTCACTTCCAACCAAAAATGGTAAAATAGACTTTGAGTTTATGGAAAGCTTTATAGCGGAGCTAGAAGCAGAGCGGATAGCGGAGCTAGAAGCATATTTATCAGCTACTGGACTAAAAGACTATCACTTAACACCTAAAGAACAGGCTGCTTTGGATACATTCGATACCGTAGCTTGGGATATATTTAAAATTGAAGATGTACTTGATTGGCAACAAAAAACTATTGAATTAGACCCATTGAAACTAAATTCATTATCGGTTTCTAAGGAAAAAATGTATCCATTTTATGGGCAATCAACAACCAACAATGGCATTATCGAATACCGTCACTTAAAAGATGATGTATTGAACAATAAACAAGGAAAATCTACTATTTTAATCCACTCCAACAATCAGAACATCGTTTACCTCGATACCCCTTTTTACCTAAAAGATGGGCATGGTGCAACCAGCGTATTACAAGCAGAACATCTTGATAAGATGACCGCGCAATTTTTCATGGGTTCGATTAAAAAAGTGATTTTACAAAAATACTCTTACAACGCCAAAGCTACGAAAATAGAGTTGAAAAATTCTGAAATTAGCTTGCCCATTCAAGTAGATAGCACACCTGATTACGATTATATGACCCTTCTTATATCCGCTGTTCAGAAACTGGTGATAAAAGGCGTTGTTAACTATGCTGATAAAAAAATAGCTGCACATAATGAAGTCATTGGAACTAAATAAATGAATAATAAAACAACAACAATAGTAACACACAACGGTAATTTTCACGCAGATGATGTCTTTAGCATCGCAGTGTTTAGAAATATATTGCCTTCTTTTGAGCTGATTCGCACCCGCGATTTAAGTCTTATCGCCAAGGCGGATATTGTGGTGGATGTGGGTGGTGAATACGACCCTGAAACGGGACGCTTTGACCATCATCAGCGTGGTGGTGCTGGCGAGCGTGAGAGTGGTATCCCCTACTCTTCATTTGGTTTGATTTGGCAGCAATATGGCTTGGAAATGTGCCAAGGTAATCAAGATGTTGCCAATGCTGTGGATGC
>JAESTK010000359.1 GCA_016763645.1 Flavobacteriales bacterium | reverse complement strand
TTGGCTTGTGGCTTTCCAAGCAATTTAATAACCAGATATAAGGCTGTTAGAATAAGTAAGAAATAAATAATACGGCTAAGATAAAGTATGGTATTTGGGTTGAGTTCAATGCCAAAAGCCTCTTTTAAAAAATCATAGAACCATTTTAAAATGCGTTCTAAAATATTTTGACGCTCGCCTTCAAGTGTATTGTAATCAAATGCATTACCGTTGTATTTTTCAGAAAGCAGCTCATTAAATTGTTTTACTTTGATGGTGCTGCTATCTATTGACACACTTAGCGAATCGCTTTGTGCCATGACATTTAAACTGCAAAGAC
This sequence comes from Flavobacteriales bacterium, assembly GCA_016763645.1. GTDB lineage: Bacteria > Bacteroidota > Bacteroidia > Flavobacteriales_G > NORP312 > NORP312. The sequence goes on along the minus strand of JAESTK010000359.1, from coordinate 2,759 downwards.
ATAATCCTAAACCTATTAAAATTGCTTTAATCATCACGTCCTATTTGTTCTATTTTTTCACGGGTAAAATCGTTATACATTCTTTCATGAAGCGAATAATACAATACTCCGTTTATAAAATGCGAAATGGATTGGTATAAGGCTAGTAAAATTAAAAAGAAAGCTGTGGCCAATGTGAAAATAATTTTTGAAGTTATTGAGTTTGATAGTTCAACACCCGAGTCAACAGCGAGAAATGAATAAATGCCTACTAAAAACCCGGGAATAAAAGTAATGACCATGATTAATAATAAAAGCAGAAGGCCTAAAATAAAATTCACACCTACACACAACCAAAAATTTTTGATGACCAAATTCCACCCTTCTGAAAGTGATTCTGTAACACCTATTTTTTCATTAAGCATCACCATAAACGAAATGCCTATCCATGCTGAGGCTGCAAAACCTATAATATAAGAAACTATAAAGCCAAATACGGGAATGAAGGCTAATACAATATTCAAAATAGCGAGTCCTATATAAATTAAAAAAATTAACACGATAAATACCACTATATTGCCTAAGTTTTTTGAAACCAATTGCCATATAGCAGTTTTATTGGGGTTTGATGTTTTTTCATTTTCATAGTGTATCATATACGAAGTGGCAAGGCTATAATTTAAAGCAGCTACTAAAATCATCACAATTAAAAATAATATTAACCCAATTACTAAATAACTATAATCGGTTTCAGCACCTCCTGCTTCATTTAAACCTATGGTAGATGCTAGTCCCATAAAACCTGTTACCAACATATAGCTAATGCCCAAAAGAGCGAGAATTAAATAGCCGTTATAATTAATGAATATGTTGATGAAACTCTTAAAATTGTGCTTTAAAAAGTTGAAATACACCGTGATGATGTCTCCAAAGTCCTTGTCTTGTTTGAGTTCTATAAATTTTTCTGTCATAATTTCTTGTTCAGTTGTATAGGATATAATATATAGTAATAAATAATAAGGGATAGTGAGCCAAAAATAATACTCATGGCCAACCAAAGCGGCATTTGGCTATACCGTGTAATAAACCCTTCTATAAAACCGGCAATGATAAAAAAGGGGATGGTGCTAACCACTATTTTCAAACCATCTTTAGCACCTTGCATAAATGAAACCCGCCTGGAATATGTTTTTGGAAATAATATACTATTGCCCATTACCAAGCCGGCACATCCCGCAATTACAATAACCGATATTTCGATAGTACCGTGTAGCCAAACCGATTTTGAGGCTTCAAAAAGAACGCCTTTGGTATAAAAAAAAGCCATAAATGCACCAAGCATCACCCCGTTACTAAACAAAATATAAGCTGTACCCACAGAAGTAAATACGCCAAGGGCAAAGGCGAAAATGGCGACCTTAATATTGTTTATGGTAATACCTATGAAGGTTCCAACTTGGCTTCCACTTTTATAAATGGCTGTGGGATCGCCTTTTGAAATATTGTTTATGGTCTCGTTTACATAGGCATCGCCTAAAATTAGTCTCACAAAACTATCGTCATTTAACGCCGATATGATACCAATGCCAGAGGCTAAAGCAAAAATTATAAAACTATAAGCTAAGGTTTTGTGATGCTGTTTAAAGAACAAAGGAAATTCGTATTTCCAGAAATTTACTATCTTGTTTTTAGATTCTTTTTTATTGATGTAAATTTTTTGATGTGCCTCAGAGGCCAATGAATTTAAATACAATAAAGTTTTAGAGTCTGGATAATAGGTTTGTGCAAAAGACAAATCATTGGTGAGTTGGATATAATACGATGCCAAAGCATCGGGATTTATTTTTATTTTTTTATGAATAGCATTTTCAAAAGCAATCCATTTTTCTTTATTTTGTTTGACAAATGCTGCCTCCCGCATTATTCTAATTTTTATTTAAAGATAAGCACTTATTAGTAAATGGCAAACTTAGAAATTAATACCACACAGAATGTAAATTTGGATTATAAAATTGCGAGTTTCGGGTGGCGAATATTAGCATTGTTAATAGATCTTTCCCTCCTTTTTTTATATTTCTATCTCATAGGACAGATCACCTCTTTATTTGAGGACTTGTTTACCGACAAATGGAGTGTTTTAGCTCTTCAAAACATCTTGTTCTTTCCTGTGATGTTTTATTCATTGTATATGAATATTCTTTTTCAAGGAAGGACGGTTGGGAAAATGATGGTAAACATACGGGTGGTTCGTTTAGATGGCTACCCATTACATTGGTCTCATTATATGGTAAGGTGGATGCTGCGCTTAGTTGATATATGGTTTTTATCTGGTACTATTGGAATACTCGTTATTTTGCTTACTGAAAAATCCCAACGTTTGGGAGATGCCGCGGCAGGCTCGGTGGTGATATATACCAAAAAGAAAGTGCGTATTTCTCATACTATTTTAGAAGAGTTAGAAACCCATTATAAACCCACCTTTTTAACGGTTACACAGCTTAGTGATAAAGATGTGCGGCTTATTAAAGAAACTTTTTTAATTGCTAAAAAATCACGCGATTACAAAACCCTTAATGCCCTTAGACTAAAAGTAGAAAGTGTTCTTGAAATAAATTCAGAATTTTACGATATACAGTTTATAGATACCGTCTTAAAAGATTATAATTATTTTACTCAGAATATGGGGTAAAAATTGTGAATTATGAATGATGAATGAAAAATAGTTAATACTCTATTGGATTGTTTTTGAAACAAATATTTTTACCAACTACCAACTACCA
>JAESTK010000245.1 GCA_016763645.1 Flavobacteriales bacterium | reverse complement strand
GTATGGAGACTTCTTCAATTGATTTTTCAGTCATTATTTCATCATCCATTTTTATTTCATCAACTGCAGGTTGAATTTTAGAAAGTAAAGGTGTAATATTACCTAACTCAACACCATTGCAAGCTGCAGTTACGGCTCCGCATTTAGTATGACCTAGTACAACGACTAATTTTGAACCAGCAACCTTGCAGCCATACTCAATTGATCCGAGGACGTCTTCGTTTACTATATTTCCCGCCACTCGAACGCTAAATACATCTCCAATTCCTTGGTCGAACACTAATTCAACAGGAACACGAGAATCAATACAACTAAGTATAACAGCAAATGGAAATTGCCCTTTGCTTGTACTTGAGACTTGTTCAATCAGATTTTTGGGCTCTAAATGGTTTAAAGTAAATCGCTTGTTGCCTTTGATAAGTATCTCTTGAGCCGATTTAGGGTTTAGTGATTCTTTAGACTGTGTTTTCATGTTTGTACGATTTGGTTAATCTTTAGCGTTTGGCAATAGTAAAACAGTAGTAGTAGTTCTACCTATAACTTGTGAGGCAATTGAAGAAGTAGGAAAAATCCAATTAAATAGAGTGTTGTTCTTTTTTCCTCTTCCTATACAGATAACGTCTGGCTTTTCTTGATCAATGTGTTCAATTATACCGTCGGTAGTACTATCAGATTTACAATAAATGAAATTTACTTTTCTATTCGGTTCGTAGTAAGACTTCCAAACGCTAGGATTTTCTATTTCTCGATGTGGTTCTGCTGAAGCTCCGTTATTAAATATTGTGATCGGTGATTTGGAAACTTTGGCCAAGTCAAATGCAATAGTCAAGTCCGCTTCAATAACTGTTTTTAGGTTGCATGCAACAGATGTTTTAGAGTTAGCAGCGAATTCTGTTTCTTTACTAATTAGAAATAGCGCACCATTATAATGGTTAACTAGATATTGTGTTATCTCTCCCAACTTACTGTTAGAATGGCTTCCAATAATTATCAATTCCGAACTATTAGCTTGAATATACACTTTAAGCTCTCCTGTGATGCTACCTATTGAATAATCATAAGTTGAATCGATTTTTTCAGCTTCAATAATCTCAACTATTGCGCTGAGACGACTTTCTATAATTTCTTTTCGAGAATTTATTTCTCGAATAGCAGCTGCTTGATTGTCACTTTGAACTATGTCATTAGGGTCGGCAACATGAAACAATTGGATGCCGCAATCAATGGACTTGGCTAGAGTTATTGCGTATCTAAGCGCTAAATATGATGCGTTAGAAAAATCCATGAGAACTAGTATATTTTTCATTTCTTGATTTTTTTCACTATTAGTAATCAGCAGTTCTTATTTTCATATTATTAATTAGCTTGACGTTGACCCCTTTACTTTCCGAAGTGTTTTTGAAGTTCACAATAATCTCCAGTACATCATAATCAATACTTACAGATTTGCTCATATCAATGGTTAGGTGTGTTCCTTTAGGAAGATTGTTTAAAGCTTGAAGAATGGCTCCTTTATTTAAGAAAGTTACCTCTTCGGCTAAGGTCATAGTAACGTTATGATGTCCGTTATCAACTTCTTCTTGGTGGAGGAAATGTGAGTTTTTAGCACTATTAATTAGTGGAATAAATAATCCTACGCTCACACCAAGACCAATTCCTATCAGTAAATCAGTAAAAACTATTCCTACAATTGTTACAACAAAGGGTAGAAATTGAGTCCAACCAATACGATACATTTGTTTAAATAAACTTGGCTTGGCAAGTTTGTATCCAACAACCAATAAAATACTTGCTAGTACAGCCAACGGAATCATATTTAGTACAAAAGGAATGGAAACGACACAGAGTAATAAAAAGACCCCATGAATTATTGTGGACAATTTGGTCTTGCCACCAGATTGAATGTTTGCTGAGCTTCTTACAATCACTTGGGTAATCGGCAGTCCGCCAATAAGTCCCGACAACATATTACCTACACCTTGGGATAATAGCTCTCTATTTGTATCAGTCATTCGTTTTAAGGGGTCTAATTTATCTGCAGCTTCAACGCAGAGTAGCGTTTCTAAACTAGCGACTATTGCGATAGTAAATCCCACAACCCAAACATCTTTACTTAAAATTTGGTCAAAATTTGGAAAGCTGAACAATGATGTGAACTCCGTAAGGCTTTCGGTAACAGGAACACTTACTAAATGTTTAGAGTCTATAGATAAATGAGGAAAGAACTTTGCAGCAATAATTTGGTAAACAATACCAAAAGTCACAGCAACTAACGGACCCTGAACAAGTTTAAATATTTTGTGTTTGTTGGATAAAACCTTATCCCAAACGATAAGAATAATCAAAGAAACTACACTTACAATTAACACTCCAGGAGAAACATGATCCATCATATTAACCAGCTCGGTAAAGGTGTTTTCTCCGTCTGCCTGTTTAAAGGATAAATCACCTTCAAAATCTGCATCATAACCTAAGGCGTGAGGAATCTGTTTTAAGAAGATAATAATACCAATACCTGCAAGCATGCCTTTGATAACAGCAGAAGGGAAATAGTAAGCTATTGTTCCACCTTTTAGTAACCCCATGATTACTTGGAGAGCGCCAGCAATAACAACCGCTACGAGAAAAACATCGAATGCTCCAAGAGATTGAATCGAATTAAATACAATTACTGCCAATCCAGCAGCAGGACCACTTACTCCTAATGAAGAGTTGCTCAAGCTTCCGACAACAATACCACCTACAATTCCTGCAATTACTCCTGAGAATAACGATGCTCCGCTAGCCAACGCGATACCCAGACACAGAGGGAGGGCAACAAAAAATACTACGATACTTGCAGGAAAATCTTGACGAATGTTGCTGAATATACCTTGATTTACGCTTTCACTTCCCATAAATATTTGTTTCCTACAATAATAAAGTCTGGGTATTAAGCCCAAATTAGACTGACATTAAAATCAGATTAGAATTTCTGTTTTAAGTTAGACTCTGTACTTGTAGCTGTATTTTTTCAAACCTTAGTATGAATTTCTTCATTTCCAGTAGACAGAATTTGAGCCGCTAAATTTGTAGGGTCGAAAGGATGGAGTCCCACCTATCAATAGAAATTGAAGAACGGCAAGGGACACCGATGACGGGGATAGTGCAAATTGCTGCCATTACACCTGGTAGGTGTGCCGCTCCACCCGTCCCAACATTAAGATGAAGTTAGACCGAGATTAAAATTAGATTAGAAATGATAAGCTATATCAAGGGAAGCATAATAATAACTTTTGTGCCGCGGCCCAAAACAGAATCGATGGCAAGTGTACCATTGTGCAGGGACATTATCTTGTCGCATAAAGCTAGTCCGATACCTGAACCATTAATTTGCAGAGTATTTTCACCTCTGTAAAATGGTTCTTTTATTTGCTGAAGATCTTTATTTGTAATTCCAATCCCATCATCTTCTATTGCAAGAGATAGCCATTTATCTACAACCGTAAGTTTAACACTAACGGGTTTGTTCGAAGAAAATTTGCACGCATTGTCTAATAAGTTAACTAAAGCAGTTTTTAAAAGGTTTTTGTTAATCTCAACCAGATACTGTTCATTATTTGATTTACTGATATAAATAGAAACTTGATTATCAGGTGCAATAAAATCAAAACTTATTTTTGTTTCTTCTAAAAAATGGTCAAAACATAGTGTTTCAAATTTTAGATTTCCCGTAACGCTTTTTACTTTCGACAGTTGAAGTAAATTCGTTGCTGTAAGGTCTAATCTTTCAGCTTCTTTGAGAATTATATGTAGAGATTTAATATATTCTTTTGGTTCTCGAAGTTTACTATTTGCAATTTCCGCCTCGCCCATAATTGCCGTCAATGGATTTCTAATTTCGTGGGAAGCATTAGAAATAAATAATTTTTGTGATTCGAATGAGGCTTCAAGTCGATCTAATAATTTGTTAAACGCTATTGCCAATTCTCCAATTTCATCATTAGGATTAATTATCTTTAACCTTTCGTGAAGGTTACTAGCACCAATTGCGTTTGCATGGTGAATTTTATTAGTAAGCGGTCGTAAAGCCCTTCTAGTGAAAAAGAAACTGCTTATAAATAGCAATGGAATCGAGATCATTATCAGTAGAATTATTCTAACTTGTAAAAAGGCAAGGTTTTGAATGCCGACCTCATCAACAGCGGAGACAACTACGAGATATTTAACGTTCTTCACCGTAAAAGTCTTGCTAAACCCTGATGTGCTATTTTCTTTGTATGAATATGTTTCATTTGTTAATATTCCTTGCTTAGTTTTTTCGGAATATTGATATTTAAAAACTGGGGGATTTAATCCGCCAACCTCTATAATTTCTTCCGTTTCCTTTGGTAAAATATGTAGAAACTGATCCTTTATTTTTTCGAATTCTTTTTCGCTAAACGTTTCTTTCTCTAGGAACATTTTTTCGGTAATAATTACCCGTCCGTTAAGTCTTTCTATAAAAACTTTATTGTTGTGATTAGCTGAGAAGTAATAGACCAGAACACCAAAGATAATTAATGTCAAACTTGCAATAAACGAGAACAACAAAGATAAACGTGTGGTTATTTTCATCTGTTATCTTTTATGATGTAACCCATGCCTATAACAGTTTTAATGAGTTTGTCTTTTGAAGTGTCTCCTAGTTTTTTTCTTAAATAATTGATGTACACGTCAATCACGTTGGTTCCCATATCGAAATCTATTTCCCACACACTTTCGAGAATGTCTATACGTGACACAACTCTATTTTTGTTTCTTAGAAGATATTCCAGCAGTTTAAATTCTCTTGAGGTTAGTTTAACCTCAATACCGTTTTTAAACACTTCCTTCGTGTTCAAGTTCATTACTAAACCTTCTATTTCAAGGGTTGAAACAAGATTACTTTTGTTAGCATTTCCTCTTCTTAACAGAGCTTGAATTCTTGCTAAAAGCTCCTTGAATTTAAACGGTTTGGTTAAATAGTCGTCTGCGCCCGATTCTAACCCCGAAACAATGTCGTCCGTGGTTCCTAGCGCAGTAAGCATAATAATTGGGGCGGTAATTTCGTGAACTGTTTTGAGTTTACTACAGATTTCAATACCGTTCATTAGTGGTAATACAACGTCCAAGATAATAATATCAAATTCGTATTGACAAGCTAGTTTTACGCCTGTGATACCATCAAAAGCTTGAACGACATCATTACCCTGTTCTTCTAGCCCCTTTTTGATAAATGATGATACGCTTGGCTCGTCTTCTACTACTAAAATTTTCATTTAAACATATTTGAGAATCAATTTTTAACAATACAAATTAATATGACAGGAGACATTAAAAAGAGATTAGAATAAGAAAGCATTACCGAAAACGGCTATTCTGTCCGCTTTCCTAGAATGTGACAAAACGTAAAAAGATTACGTCCAGTCATCCCTGTAACTCCTTGAATAATAGGAAATAAAAAATCCCTGAACAATCTAATATTCAGGGATTTATAAAGTTGGTGGAGAATATCGGAGTCGAACCGATGACCTCTTCACTGCCAGCGAAGCGCTCTAGCCAGCTGAGCTAATCCCCCAATGTTTTTCTAAATCTTCTACCTGCTGCAGATTTCAAATATACTTCTCTTTTTCTTGCATCAACTCTGGTTTCGTATTCTTCCTCATAAATCTTTCTCCAGGGCATTTTACCCTTAGTCGACTTCACTTTTCCTCTATTATGCTCGGCAAGCCTTCGTTCAGGATTGTCACTCATACCAACATACTGAGAGTCATACTTCTCGCTAACCAAAACATATACTTTCATATCATCCGTCAACCGCTCCCTGCCCGAATGTACCATTCGGTACAGGCGGGTAGCCAGCTGAGCTAATCCCCCAAATCGTGCGCTAAAGTAGAAAATAATTTTGTCTGCCACATCATTTATTACCTTTGGGCTCTACATAAAAAAATCATGAGCGAATCGAAAGCACCAAAACCAATGGGACTGTACCCTTACGTGCGAAAAGCAGGAAATTTATTGTTTTTATCAGGTGTTGGTCCCCGTGCGTCACAATCAGGCAGCGAAGAAGCAAACATCCCTAGTCTGAAATATGATAAAAACGGGAATTACATGGAATTCGATTTCGAAGCGCAATGTCGTTCGGTTTTCGATAATGTAAGAGTTATTCTCGAAGAAAATGGCTCAAATTGGGAACAATTAGTTGATGTTACGGTTTTTTTAACTGACATGAAAAGAGACTTTAAAACATATAATCGTGTTTACGCTGAATATTTTAGCGCCAATCAACCCTGCCGAACAACCGTAGAGGTTAATGCTCTCCCTTCACCAATTGCAATAGAATTAAAGTGCATTGCAGCCATTGATTAACGTAATTGAAATGGTTACTTTTGCCGCTCTTGGGCAGAAAGAATATGACGAAGTACACGGAATATAAAGGATTAGATTTACCAGCACTCGCTGATAAAACGCTTACGTGGTGGGAAGAGCATCAAATTTTTGAAAAAAGCATCTCAACCAGAGAAGGCAACAAGCCATTTGTATTTTTTGAAGGACCACCCTCTGCTAATGGGCTTCCCGGTATTCATCATGTAATGGCGCGAGCCATAAAAGACATCTTTTGCCGCTATAAAACCCTAAAAGGATTTCAAGTAAAGCGTAAAGCTGGTTGGGATACACACGGGTTGCCCGTAGAGCTTGGGGTTGAAAAGGAACTAGGTATAACCAAAGAAGATATAGGTAACAAGATTTCCGTTGACGATTACAACAAAGCTTGTCGTAAAACGGTGATGCGATACACTGATGTTTGGAACGACCTTACCCGTAAAATGGGTTATTGGGTTGATATGGATGATCCATACATCACTTACGAAAACAAATACATGGAGTCTGTCTGGCATTTGCTCAAACGATTGTACCACAAAGATTTAATCTATAAGGGGTACACTGTTCAGCCCTATTCTCCTGCTGCCGGAACGGGTTTAAGTACCCACGAACTCAACCAACCTGGTTGTTATAAAGATGTAACCGATACAACCGTAGTTGCACAATTTAGGGTCAAGGGGCCAGCTAAATATTCTGTTCTGAATGAATCAGACGAAGTTCATTTTATTGCTTGGACCACCACTCCATGGACGCTACCATCTAATACCGCATTGTGCGTGGGGCCGAAAATTGACTATGTTTTAGTAAAAACATTCAATCAATACACATTTCAACCATCTAGCCTAATCCTCGCGAAATTGTTAGTTTCAAAACAGTTTAACGGGAAATACACCCAAGTCGAATCTGAAGGAGGTTTGATTTTCTCAGAAGGAGATAAAAAAATACCATTTTTGGTGAAAAAAGAACTTAAAGGCACAGACCTTGTCGGAATTGAGTACGAGCAATTACTCCCTTACGCACAACCCTACGAAAATGCAGAAAAAGCTTTTAAAGTAATTTCAGGTGATTTTGTTACTACCGAAGATGGTACAGGTATCGTACACATTGCGCCCACTTTTGGTGCTGATGATGCTATGGTTGCAAAAGCCGCTGGGGTTCCTCCCATGTTGGTGCTAGACGAAAACGACAATCCGGTTCCTTTGGTTGATTTACAGGGGAAATTTAGAGCCGACCTACCCGAAATAGGCGGTAAATACGTTAAAAACGAATACTACAAAGAGGATGAAGCACCTGAAAAATCTGTAGATGTAGAAATTGTTATCAAGCTAAAAGAGGAAAACAAAGCATTTAAAGTAGAGAAATACGTTCACAGTTATCCGCACTGTTGGCGTACAGATAAACCGGTATTATATTACCCAATGGATTCGTGGTTTATCAAGGTAACCGCCATGAAAAAACGCATGGTGGAATTGAACAATACCATCAACTGGAAACCTGCTTCTACGGGTACAGGTCGTTTTGGAAACTGGCTTGAAAACGCTAACGACTGGAACCTTTCTCGCTCTCGTTATTGGGGAATTCCAATTCCAATTTGGCGAACTGAAGACGGGACTGAAGCTATTTGTATCGGCTCAGTAGAAGAACTAAAAAACGAATGTCAAAAAGCGGTTGACGCAGGGTTAATGAGCGAAAGCCCGTTAGCTAAGTTTGACCCAACTGACATGTCTGATGAGAATTACAACACATTCGATTTGCACAAAAACTACGTTGATGAAATCACGTTAATTTCTCCAAAAGGACAGCCAATGAAACGAGAGTCTGACCTTATTGATGTTTGGTTCGATTCGGGTTCAATGCCCTACGCACAGTGGCATTATCCATTCGAAAATAAGGAACTCGTTGATGGTGGTGGGGCATTTCCTGCCGATTTTATTGCCGAAGGTGTTGACCAAACTCGAGGATGGTTCTACACTCTCCATGCAATTAGCACCATGTGTTTCGATTCTGTGGCCTATAAAAATGTAATTTCTAACGGTTTGGTGCTTGATAAAAAAGGGCAAAAAATGTCGAAACGGTTGGGCAATGCTGCAGACCCTTTCAAGACACTAGAAACGTATGGTCCAGATGCCACACGCTGGTACATGATTACTAACGCCCAACCTTGGGACAATCTAAAATTCGATTTAGACGGAATTACAGAAAGTCAACGGAAGTTTTTTAGAGCGTTGCATAATACGTATTCGTTTTTCGCCTTGTACGCGAACATTGATAAGTTCACTTATAGCGAAGCTGAAATTTCCTTAGAAAACAGACCAGAAATTGACCAGTGGATAATTTCTAAGCTAAACAGTTTGGTAAAAGACGTTGACAATAGTTACGATAGTTACGAACCAACAAAAGCAGGTCGCGCCATTCAAGAGTTTGTTGTTGATCACTTGAGCAACTGGTATGTTCGCTTGTGCAGAAGACGTTTTGTTTGTTTTTGCGCCAATTGCATGGGCTCAAACAGATACTTTTTTATGTGTAATAGAAAGTGAGACAAGGCATGCCACCATCGATGAGGTTGGTAATGTTTACGTTGTTAAAGACAATCGTTTACAGTGTTACGGCATTAATGGAAAGTTTAAATACGAGTATAATAACAAATCTATGGGCGAAATTTCTAGCATAGATGTTACAAACCAGTTGAAAATTTTAGTGCACTACAAAGAGGTGCCGACAATTGTTTTTTTAGACAATACATTAACAAAACGCATGGAATACAAGCTTGAAGATTATGGTTTGGAACAAGTGTTAGCTGCCGGAGTTGCCTCAAACAATGGTTTTTGGGTGTACGACAACGAAACCTATCAAATAATAAAATTAAATGCCAGAGGAGAAGAAGTAGTTGAATCTTTGAATCTATTTCAAATGGTAGGCCAGGAGTTAGCACCAAATCAACTAATAGAACGAAATGATAAACTCTTCTTAATTGATGAGTCAATTGGAATTATGGTGTTTGACTTATTTGGCGTATTCCAACGTAAAATCCCGCTAACAGGAATTAAGAAAATAGCTATGAAAGACGATAATTTATTTTATTATCGCGATCGGATTTGTTACACATTTAATTTAAATATGTTGGAAGAAAACAAGCTGATTAACAGTAGTATTAATGAAAAGAATCAAACTATTTTGGATTTAAATTCTGCAATGATTTTATTCTATCACAAGGGTCTTCTTAAATTGTTTCAATTAAAGACGGATTAAGACTTTGATTAAAATTGAATTTTAGTACCTTAGTCAGGCTTAAATAGAATCGGGATATGCATATAGCTGTAGCAGGAAATATTGGTTCAGGAAAAACGACACTAGCAGAACTTTTGTCGAAACATTATGGCTGGAACGCGCATTATGAAGATGTAGATAAAAATCCTTATCTGAATGAATTTTATGAAGACATGCAACGATGGTCTTTTAACCTTCAGATTTATTTTCTGAATAGTCGGTACAATCAGGTTGTTGAAATTAGAAAAGGTGAGAAGACTGTTATACAAGACAGGACTATTTTCGAAGATGCTTACATATTTGCACCCAACCTTCATTCGATGGGTTTAATGACTACGAGAGATTTTGAAAACTACTTCGCCTTGTTCACTTCCATGGAACAAAGCATAGAGTCTCCAGATTTATTGATCTACTTAAGGGCTTCGGAACCGCAACTTGTAAACATGATTCAGCAACGGGGTCGGCCATACGAAGAAGCAATTCGTTTAGACTATCTCAAGTGTTTAAATGAGCGTTATGAGGCTTGGGTCTCGACCTACGACAAGGGCAGGCTGTTAGTTATAGATGTTGATGAGAATAACTTTAAAGAGAATGCGGAAGATCTGGGTAAGATCATTAATAAGATCGACGCAGAGCTGCACGGCTTGTTCTAAGTTTCCAGCAATTTAACTCATCTATTTGCACAATCTTATATTTAATCTCCATTGTATTTAGACTTAAATCATAAGCGACATTACATATAGTACAAATAAAAAATCCTCGCTGATTTCTCAACGAGGATTTTTTATTGAGTTTCTTTTATGCTAGATTTTCCAATCGATGTTTAGCTCAATTTCATCGTAAATAAAACTGCCAGCGATTTTATCAAGGATTGATTTAGACCCATAAGAAATCCCATAAGTCGTTCTGTAAAACGCAAATCCGGCTTCAATACTAAGTGTCTCGCCATCTTTAATCACCCTGCTGGCAAACTCAATTGGATTAGTAATACCTTTAATTGTTAAGTCTCCTTTTACATAGTAGATGTTTTCCCTTTTCTTGTCTTTTTCTGTTCCGGTAATAACAAATTTTGCGGTTGGAAAAGAATCAATCGCGAAAAAGTCGGTGTGTTTAAGGTGACCAACTAAATCTGCGTTTGATTCAGCGTCTTCAATGTCTGTGCAGACCAATGTCTTCATGTCGATTGTGAATTCACCAACTAATTCGTCTCCTTCTAATCTTAGTGTTGAGCTGGCAAGTTCTGGCGTACCTTCATGAGATCCGCCAACTTTTCTGCCTACCCAGTTAACTACATTTGTGCTTGCTTCAGTTGTAGCAGCTATAGTTTCATTTTCTGAATTCTCAGGATTTACCTCTTCAGCAGTAGTTGTGATTTCGGCGGCTTTACCGTGTCCGTTTCCTGCAAGATCAGCTAATATAGGAGCCATTACAAGGCCTACCAAACAAGTTAACTTAATTAAAATGTTCATAGAAGGGCCAGAAGTGTCTTTAAATGGATCACCCACAGTATCGCCTGTTACAGCGGCTTTGTGAGCCTCAGAGCCTTTATAGGTCATTTCACCGTTAATTTCTACACCTGCTTCGAAAGACTTTTTAGCGTTGTCCCATGCCCCGCCTGCATTGTTTTGGAAAATCGCCCATAATACGCCGCTCACAGTAACACCAGCCATATATCCACCAAGCATTTCAGCTACTAATAGAATATTGTCATCATATACAAGCATACCAACCAGAACAACCGCGATAGGGAATCCAATTGTTATAACACCCGGAAGTAACATTTCCCTTAGGGCAGCTTTAGTAGATATGTCTACACATTTTGCATATTCTGGTTTACCAGTCCCTTCCATAATGCCTGGAATTTCCTTGAACTGTCGCCTTACTTCATATACCATTTCCATTGCGGCTTTACCAACTGACTTCATTGCTAAGGCAGAGAATACAACCGGTATCATTGCTCCTACAAACAACATAGCTAAAACAGGAGCCTTGAAAATATTAATTCCATCAATGCCCGTAAAAGTAACATAGGCGGCAAAGAGTGCAAGCGCTGTTAAAGCAGCAGATGCTATGGCAAATCCTTTTCCTGTAGCAGCAGTTGTATTACCAACTGCATCCAATATGTCTGTTCGTTCTCTTACTACTGGCGGTAACACACTCATTTCTGCAATGCCGCCTGCGTTGTCTGCAATTGGTCCAAAAGCATCGATTGCCAATTGCATGGCAGTTGTAGCCATCATAGCTGAAGCAGATAGTGCAACCCCATAAAATCCGGCAAATGCATAAGAAGCCCAAATTGCCCCTGCAAACAATAGCACCGAAGAGAAGGTAGAAATCATCCCTGTCGCTAAACCAGCAATTATATTAGTTCCTGCGCCAGTGCTGGATTGCTGAACAATGTTTAAAATTGGTTTTTTACCCAATCCAGTATAGTATTCAGTAAACGAAGATATTGCAG
>JAESTK010000244.1 GCA_016763645.1 Flavobacteriales bacterium | reverse complement strand
CTATCAGAACCTGTTCGAGAACAAAACCTAAAAAATCATGTCAGGAGGAAAAGAAACACCAAGACAAAGAATGATAGGCCTAATGTACTTAGTACTCATGGCGCTATTAGCAATGAATGTATCGAAAGATATTTTAGAAGCCTTTGTAACCATTAACTCAGGTTTACAGAGTACAACAGAAAATTTCGAAAAAAAGAACGACATTTTATATGCTGATTTCGACAAAGCGAAAAGCATCAACCCTCAAAAAGTAACTGAGTACTGGAAAAAAGCACAGGAAGTTCGCAAACTATCTCAGGAGTTAGATTCGTTTATTCAATCTGTGCGGAACACTGTGCTTGCAAAAACTGAGCAATTAACTGAAGAACAAGCCGATACACTTCATTTAAAATATGCAGAAAAAAAGGATGATTACGACACACCGACCAACATTTTAATTGGCGATTCGCATGATGGATCTGGCGGATTATCAGCCAATTTAAGAAAGCAAATAGAGGATTTTAAGCTAGGTGTGTTAAACGTTTTAAGAGAAGAGGATAGAGATGAATCTAAACTTGGACTAGACACAAAAACGATGGTTAATCACAACGATGTAGAATACAATTGGGAGATGAATAATTTTTATCATACGCCTTTGGCAGCAACAATAACTATATTTTCTCAAATTCAAAATGAGGTAAAAAATGCTGAGTATTATATCATAACAAAGTTGATGGAAGAATTTAAAGATGATGATATTCCATTCGATACCGTAGCGGCAAAAGTTATTGCGACAAGTAATTATGTTTTGTTAGGCGAAAACTATAATGCAGAAGTTTTTTTGGCGGCATACAGCAGAACACAGCAGCCTAAAATGTTGATTGGTGATTTTGATACAGTTAGCCAGCATTTGATTAATATTACTGATACAATTTCTGTGAGTAATGGCATAGGGAACTACTCTGTATCTACAGATAAAGAGGGTGTTTTTCAATACAATGGAACTATCGAAATGACCACACCCAATGGCGATATACGAACTTTTCCTTTTCAGTCAGAATACATTGTGGCAAAACCTAATTTGGTGGTTTCGCCAACAAAAATGTTAATCTTTTATAAAGGACCTAAAAACCCTGTTGATATTTCAGTACCCGGTGTTGCGTCAGAAAACTTGAGGGTAAGCATTACTGGAGGTAACACAATTCGAAAGAAATCAGATGGGTCTTATGAGGTTGAAATTAGAAATGGAAGCCCTAGACAAATTAAAATAAATGTGAGCGCAGTAATGCCCGATGGAGAATTAATGCAAATGCCCGGTCAAGGTTTTAAGGTAAAAGATATGCCACAGCCATATGCAAGAATTAAAAATATACAGAATGAGGGAACAATGAGCGTTAACACAATTAAAGTACAAAGTGGAATAATATCTGAGTATGATCCGGATTTTGTTTTCGATTTACCAGTTCGTGTCATTTCTTTTGATGTAGAGTATCAATCCAGAACAGGGGCTTGGTTGGTGAAACCAGTTAGAGGATATAAATTCGATGATGAGTTAAAAAACGTAATTTTTCCGTCAATTACCAAGGGTAGGAAGATTTACTTTACGAATATAAAGGCTAGAAATTCGATTGGACAAGAGTATATATTACCTCCAGTTACGATTAAAATTATCTAGTGGATATCGCGATTGTGAAATTCACTTCGGTTAGGGTCGAATTTACTGTGTACACTATTATGACCTTTGCCCGAAGATAGAACTCTAAAAAGGATAAATATTACTACTCCGATTATTAAAATTGCTACCATTTGTTTTTATAACTTGAGATGCAAATATATAACAATTTCGATAAATGATATATTTTTATCGACAAACAGTTAAATACTTCGATTAATAAGCATTTTAGACGATAAAATAAATTCAAGTTAGAATTAATTTGGTGATGTAAACTAATTGACTTTATATTTGCAGTGTAATGAAAACAAGAACCCAAAATACAAATTGGTGGCCTAGCTTTAAGCATGAATGCTGGAAGTGGTAAAAGCTAATTTGTAATTAAAATAATCAAAGGCTTACCGATTCCGGTAAGCCTTTTTTGTTCCCCAAAAGTTAAAAATAATTCAATGAGTAAATATAAAATAAACGTTAAATCCATTAAAATACTAGCCGATACGATTACTCCTGTTGGCGTGTATTTAAAAATCAGGGATCGATTTCCGAAAAGTATCATGCTAGAAAGTTCTGAGTACAACTCGAAAGAAAATAGCTTTTCGTTCATCTGTTTTAATCCAATAGCATCTTTTAAGGTCGAAAACGAAAAGTTGTCAATCTCCTATCCAGACGACAAATCTATCGAGTTAAAAGCTGAAGATGTATTTACAGCACTTAATTCTTTTATCAATGTTTTCGAAACGGTAAATAACTTACCAATTCCAATTGATACAGGTCTGTTTGGTTATATGGCATATAACTCGATTCAATACATCGAAAATATAGAGGTACAAAATGCAGATACAGCAGAATCAATTCCTGATGTTTGCTACTATATGTACAAACATATTATTGCGATTAACCACTTTAATAATGAAGCACATATAATTGCTAATTGTTATAATACAAATGAGGATGAATTAGCAAGCGTGCTTTCTCTAATTCGGTCAACTCCTCAAACTTCGTATGAATTTGCCTTGATTGGCGAAGAAACGTCATCTACTAGCGAAATTGAGTTTAAAGAAGGAGTTAATTTTGCAAAAGAACATTGTGCTAAAGGAGATGTGTTTCAAATGGTATTGTCAAGACGATTTAGACAGCAATTCTCAGGCGATGATTTCAATGTTTATCGAACATTAAGGTCTGTCAATCCTTCTCCATACCTCTTTTATTTCGATTTTGGAGATTTTAGGCTGTTTGGTTCTTCACCTGAATCTCAAATTGTTTCTAAAGATGGAAAGGTAACTGTTCATCCTATTGCCGGAACGGTTAAAAAAACGGGAGATGCGTTACAAGATTTTAAATTAACAGAACAACTTCTTGCCGACCCAAAAGAAAATTCTGAACACACCATGTTAGTCGATTTAGCAAGAAACGATTTAAATAGAAAAGCTAAAAATGTTAAAGTAGAATCGTATAAAACGGTTCAACAATTTTCGCATGTTATCCACATGGTTTCTACGGTTACCGGAGAGGTGAAAAGCAAAGAAGATTCAATAGAATTATTAGCGTCAACCTTTCCTGCTGGAACTTTGAGTGGCGCACCTAAAGTAAAAGCAATGGAGTTAATCAATTATTACGAAAAAGAATCGCGTGGCTTTTATGGTGGATGCGTTGGTTTTATAGGTTTGAATGGAGATTTGAACCACGCAATCATGATTCGTTCAATCATGAGTAAAGACAATCGATTACATTATCAAGCAGGAGCTGGAATTGTTATAGATTCAGTTCCAGAGAATGAGTTGCAAGAGGTCGATAATAAATTAGGAGCTTTACGAAGCGCTATTTCGAAAGCGAAAAACTTAAATTCACAACCACAAAAGAGCTAACTAATATGAAAACATTTGTAATAGATAACTACGATTCGTTTACCTATAACTTGGTTCAATTGCTAGATCAGGTTAATGCGAACCCAACAGTTGTTAGAAACGACCGATTTAAAATTGAAGATTTAGAATCTTTCGATAAAATATTAATTTCTCCAGGACCTGGTGTTCCAGATGATGCAGGGCTAACAAAAGCTGTAATAGAGAAATATGGCGCAACAAAATCTATTTTAGGAATTTGCCTTGGACATCAAGCAATAGCTGAAGTTTTTGGAGGAAAAATTAGTGTGATGGATAAGGTATATCATGGAGTTGCAACAGAAATTGAAGTGGTCGACTCGTCTGATTATTTGTTTAAAAATATGCCCAATAAATTTGATGTTGGGCGCTATCACTCTTGGCTTGTGGATAATGACTTACCTACTGAATTATCAGTAACCGCCCAAGATAAAAACGGTCAAATTATGGCAATTAAACACAATGCTTTTGATGTAAGGGGAGTACAGTTTCATCCAGAATCGATTCTTACCGAGCATGGGCTTCAATTAATTAAGAATTGGATAACGAATTAACAATGAAAAATTTAATAAACAGACTAACAGCTTTCGAAACGTTAACAAAAGAGGAGGCAAAATCGGCTTTAATTTCCATTTCAAATGGCGAAATTAATCCAAGCCATATCGCATCTTTTTTAACCGTATTTATGATGCGAACGATTACTGTAGACGAGTTGAGTGGCTTTCGAGATGCATTGTTAGAGCTTTGTATTTCGGTCGATTTCACAGATTTCGACCCAATAGACCTCTGTGGAACAGGAGGCGATGGTAAAAACACATTTAATATTTCGACTACATCATCTTTTGTGGTGGCAGGGGCGGGAATAAAAGTTGCCAAACACGGTAATTACGGCATTTCATCTATTTGTGGGTCTTCCACAGTATTAGAATATTTGGGAGTAGATTTTACCAAGGACGAAGACCGTTTAAAAACTCAGTTGGACAAAGCTGGAATTTGCTTTTTACACGCCCCTTTGTTTCATCCTGCGCTAAAAAACGTAGGACCTATTCGTAAAGAAATGGCAATGAAAACGTTTTTCAATATGCTTGGTCCAATGGTAAATCCATCGCGACCAAAAAAACAACTTTCTGGAGTGTATAATTTAGAATTATTGCGATTGTATAGTTACCTTTTTCAGCAAGTAGGAACACAATTTTTGGTATTACATTCTATTGATGGGTATGATGAAATCACATTAACAGGCGAGGCGAAAATCATTTCAAATACTTCTGAAAAATTAATTAGTGCTGATGCATTTAATTTCGAAAAGTTAAATAAAATCGACTTGCATGGAGGAGCAACTGTTGAAGAATCTGCTCGAATTTTTACCAATATTTTGGAAGGTAATGGGACTACGGCACAAAAAAATGTAGTTTGCGCAAACGCTGGACTAGCGATACATTGTTACTATCCCGAAGTTGATTTAAAAGATGCGGTGGTCATAGCCAAAGAATCATTGAACTCGGGAAAAGCACTTCAATCATTTAAAGCATTGTTAAATAATTAGAAATGACAATTTTAGAAGAAATAGTTGCGTTTAAAAAGAAAGAAGTCGAACAGGCTAAAATTAAATGTTCGATTGAAAAATTAAAGAGTTTTTCTGCTTATAATCGAAAATGCTATTCGTTAAAATTCAATTTAATGGGGGCTGAAAAAAATGGAATAATTGCAGAGTTTAAGCGAAAATCTCCCTCAAAAAAGGACATCAATCTCAATGCTAATTTAAGTGATGTTGTTCGAGGATATGAAAGTGCTAATGTCGCTGGGATTTCTGTACTTACAGATAATTATTTTTTTGGCGGAAGATTAAGTGATTTAGAGCAAGCAAGAAGTTTAGTTTCTACCTCAATTCTTCGAAAAGATTTTATGATTGATGTTTATCAAATTCATGAAGCAAAGGCTTATGGAGCAGACATTGTGTTGTTAATTGCAAATATTTTAACTCCTCAACAAACACAAAAATTGGCTAATGAAGCCAAACAGTTGGGATTAGAAATTTTACTTGAAATTGATTCGAAAGAGCACATCGATTCTCATATAATTGATGAGGTTGATATTGTTGGAATAAATAACCGAAATCTGAAAACTTTTGATACTTCAATAGCT
>JAESTK010000243.1 GCA_016763645.1 Flavobacteriales bacterium | reverse complement strand
GAGGAGAGTCGGAGTAAAACATAATTTCTGACTCAACAACTGCATATAAATCTTGCCCAATAGTTGAAGTTGAAATAATAATTAGCGATAGTAATGTTAGTATAGTTTTCATGTTCTTTGTTTTAGTTGTCTACAGCTCCATTATCGAGCCAACATTGTATTAAGTCTCTATCGGCTTGCGATAAAGCACCACTTGGAGGCATATCTTTACTAGAGCTTAGCACTTTTGTTTCGAAAAATCCGTTGTCTACCCTCGACTTTATTTCGCTATACGAGCTAAAATCACCAGGAGCATTACTCCCGTCATGGCAACCAGAAAAGGCACAGTTTAAATCAATTATTGGCTTTATATGGTCAGTAAATTTACAAGTGTCAGCCGCAGCAGTTGTATCCACGACAGAAGTCGTATCAACAGGTTCTGGTGGTAATTCAGTTTCTAACTGATCTTTCGTACACGAAAAAAGTACGAGCATACAAAAGAAAATAGGAGCAATTAATCTCTTCATCATAATTGAAAGGATAAATTCTGTTATTGAATAATTAACTTTTCTACGCTAGACTGGTTTTCAGAAGTTATATTCACCAAATAAGTGCCTCTGTTCAAATCAGACACATCATAAATACTTTGATTGCCAACAAAAGTTTTTACAACAGAACCATTTAGATTATGCACAGTTACATTCGAGGTTACATTTTTAATGGTAAAAAAATTGGTTGTTGGATTTGGATAAAGAACTATTGATGTATTATCAACAAAATCAATAATACCAGTTACGTTTGAGGGATCTTCAATTACAGCTTCTGAATCTGTATAGATAAGATCTCCACTTGTTCCACCGTTATTATTAGAAGCATTACCAGCAGCATAAAAAGTAATGTTTCCTGTGCCAGAGGCAGGTGCTGTCCATTCCATAACCCAACTTTGAGCGTCAGAATTGGTGCCTGGGTTGGTTTGGGTAACTAAAGTATTGGCAGTATTAGTGTGTATTATGCTCGTACTACCAAAAGTTCCAAAAGTTCCTTTTTTTGCATTTGAATCATCCTCCGCAGTTATCTGAAAACCAAACTCAGAGCGACCAGTTTCGGCAACGGTTACAGTTATATTATAGGTAGTCCCAGTAATATAACCAGCAGTAGGTATATCTGTAACAATCATATCGGTTGGTGATGTGGATGAGCCGCCATGACACGCACCGCAATCCGCTCCATCCCCAGGAGATCTTGACCGCCCATCAGTTCTACCGCCAGAACTGGATATGAAAATTGTTGCGAGAACTAATATGGAAAATATTGAAAGTATTGTTTTTTTCATGTTGGGATGTTTTTACGTTTTTTCAAATATAGCTTTTTTGGTTAAAAACGACATCGAAAATAATTTGAAGATGTGCAAATTGCAAAACCTAACGACAGTTATTTTGCTATTTTTGCGCTCCAAATTAGAACCAAATGGCAGACGATAGATACGAAGCACACGATTATTATTTAATGGATGATTTACTTAGCGATGAACATAAATTAATTCGCGACTCAGCTAGAGCGTGGGTAAAGCAAGAGGTTAGCCCGATAATTGAAGAGTACTACGAAAAAGCAGAATTTCCGATGCAGATTATACCAGGTTTAGGTGCTATTGGTGGCTTCGGACCCTACATTCCTGAAGAATATGGAGGAGCTGGTTTAGACCAAATATCTTATGGCCTAATTATGCAAGAATTAGAGCGATGTGATTCAGGACTGCGATCTACTTCTTCTGTTCAAAGCTCATTGGTAATGTATCCAATTTGGAAATTTGGTAGCGAAGAGCAAAAGCAAAAATACTTACCTAAACTAGCAACGGGAGAATTTATAGGTTGCTTCGGGTTGACGGAACCAGATTTTGGTTCCAACCCAAGTGGAATGGTAACCAATATTAAAGACGCGGGAGACCATTATATCCTTAACGGGGCAAAAATGTGGATTTCGAATGCACCCTTTGCAGATGTGGCAGTGGTTTGGGCAAAAAATGAAGAGGGAAGAATAAAAGGACTACTAGTGGAAAAAGGAATGGAAGGGTTTGAAGCACCAGAAATGCACGGTAAACATTCGCTACGGGCTTCTACAACTGGAGAGTTGATTTTTAACAATGTTAAAATTCCGAAAAAAAATATTTTACCGAATAAGGATGGGTTAGGTGCACCACTCCTATGTTTAGATTCTGCTCGTTATGGTATTGCATGGGGCGCAATTGGTGCTGCGTTAGATTGTTATGATGCCGCTTTGCGCTATTCGAAAGAACGTATTCAATTTGGTAAACCAATAGGTAGTTTCCAATTACAGCAAAAGAAATTGGCTGAAATGATTACTGAAATTACGAAAGCTCAGTTGCTGACTTTTAGGTTAGGTCAGTTAAGAAACGATGACAAAGCAACTTCAGCTCAAATATCGATGGCAAAGCGTAACAACGTTGATATGGCATTGAAAATCGCACGTGAAGCAAGGCAAATTCACGGGGCAATGGGTATTACAAATGAGTACCCGATGATGCGCCACATGGCCAATTTAGAGTCTGTAATTACTTACGAAGGCACGCATGACATTCACTTGCTGATAACTGGATTAGATGTAACTGGAATTGCTGCTTTTGAGTAGTATTTTTCAGGATGAGGCCAAGGAATTATCTTGGTTTTAAATACCTCACTTTGCTTGTCAGAGACGCAAAACAGAATGTAGCTAGGTTTCTGTATTATCCTAATAGTTTTGCTAGCGTTTGGTTGATTATATGCTGATAATGTTACGCTAGACATATCAATTTTTTCTTTCGATTTACTATAGAAACCAGTGATATTGATTGAATAACTGTGAAAATTCTGTAGAAATAATGTTGAATCTCTTGAATCGAAATATGCATTGACTGAAACAGAAGTGAATAAATGAACATTTTGCTCATTTTTTACAATGTTCATCGGCTTAAATTGATAAAGCGGACCTTCCCTAGATGTTGGATTTTCGAATAGCTGTAATTGAGTTTTTATGCGAGAAATATTATCGTAATAATGTGATTTATCGAAAGAATAAAAAAAGTGTTCTTGCTGGATTAAATTTTCCAGAAGGGTCAACTCATTGTCGAGATAATCAAAAATGGTGTTAAGGTATTTTTCGGAACAATACGTTGATAAATATTGAAAATACAGATCGTTAAACTTTTTATTATTGAACGGTGAAAAAGGGATAATGTGTTTGCTGTCCCACATTGTTATTATCTCGTTTCTTCGAAACCCATATATCACCTCCACTTCGTCCGGCTGTCTATATATTCCGTTAAAATCATGTGCAATAGGCCCTAACAGTTTTTTTGTTGAATCGTAATACCATCGCTGGTTGTGTGCCGCAAAACCATGATTAACCCTAGCCATATCACAGATAGCGTAGAGTTTAGCCAATTCATCCAATTTTATTAGTTCATCAACAGGAACTTTGCCATTCTTTAGAGCGAAAAGAACAGATTGAGCCTCGATAAATTGTTCATATAACACAGGTGATTTAAGTACTGATTTAACATTAAATGGGCGGATAATACTAGCTTCATAAATCGGATAATACTTTTGTATTTTTACATCGTTTTCTCGTTCATATACATTTGCTTCCCAAAAGCCGTCTTCAGCAATTTTTAATATTGGACCAGTAGCCTTGTTATTAGACGCTAACAACTCAGCCTGAAAATGCTCTTCAAGAGCGTAGATTCCTTTAATTTCATTATTAATTATAACATTGATAAACTCATAACGAGGGGTTAAAATACCTTCTCGCTTAAAAATTTTGCGAAGAAACCACTCGTCTAAAAAACTTTTTGTTTCTGGATTTTGAATTGAGAATATAGAGTAATCGAAGAAATGCGATTTTTTAGGCATTTTTATTCGAAACGAAATTTTGCTTGTATTTACATGGTCTGTCCAGTCGCCTTTTAGCCTTATTTTGATTGGAACGGTGGAATCTCCTCGGACGAGTTCGGCATCGAAATACCGTTTTAAATTGCTTGAAATAACCTCTTGGTCAATGGCAATGTCTACGTATTTATCAATAACATCAAGAGTTGATTCGGGGATGTTGATTCGCAAAGTTTTTAATTCTTGATGCTCTTTTTTTGTACATCCTACTGCTAAAACAGTAATTAGCCATAGCAAAACAACAGGATTATGATTGGTAGGTGTTTTCATGCTATTACCCCAACAAATGCTTTCTTTCGCTATCTAACCTTAGCACAGTAAAAATAAGAATGGTAAACGACCATAAAGAAGAACCACCATAACTAAAGAAAGGGAGAGGAATTCCAATTACCGGAGCAAGACCGATGGTCATGCCGAGGTTAATCATAAAATGTAAAAAGAAAATAGAGGCAGCACAATAGCAAAAAACCCTACTAAACTTTGATTTCTGGCGCTCAGCAATTGCAAGAATTTTGATTATTAAAAACATAAACAAGCTGATTACCACAAAGCTACCAATGAAACCCCATTCTTCTCCTACCGTGCAAAAGATGAAATCGGTGCTTTGCTCGGGTACAAAATCGAGTTTGGTTTGTGTGCCTTGTAAAAATCCTTTGCCGGAGAATCCCCCAGAGCCAATCGCAATTTTAGATTGGTGGACATTATAACCTGCGCCACTTGGGTCGAATGTTACACCAAGTAAATCGTTTATTCTGTCTTGATGGTGTGATTTTAATACATTTTCGAATATGTAATCTACGCTCATTATATACCCAACACAAATCACTAAAACGACTGCAATCATCAATTTAGCCTGTTTGTAGCTTTTTATCATCCAGAAAATTAAACCTGCAATTACCGTAAGTGCTATTATTAAAATATATTTTCCATCAAGAATCATATCTAGCGGCAATTCTATTGATGAAGTTCGCAGGATAATCGCTAAAATAAACAGCACAATTGCACCCACTCCAATGAGTAAAATGTTGCCAGAAAGACCTTCTCGATACATCGCAAAAATGAAGGAGCAAAACACAAGTACCGAACCAGGATCGGGTTGTAGCAGAATTAAAATTATTGGAATAATTAAAATAGCTGCTGCCTGAAGCTGACTTTTAAAAGATTGAATCTTCACGTTATACTCTCCTAAAAATTTAGAAATGGCAAGTGCGGTTCCATATTTGGCAATTTCAGAAGGTTGCAGACTTATTGTGTTTGCTATTACGAACCAAGATTTGGCACCTTTTATTTCTTTCCCGAAAATGAGTACAGCAATGAGCAAAAGCACCCCTACAAGATAGATAACATTAGAAAATGTGCTAAAAAATCGTTCTTCGAGCATAAGCATTATGAGACCTAGAATAAGTGCAGTACAAATCCAAAGAAGTTGCTTTCCGTAACTTTGAGAAAAGTCGAAAATACTTTGGTGGTCTTCATTATAGGTAGCAGCGTAAATGTTGAGCCAGCCCATTAACATCAACGTAAGAAAGATGCCGATAAGCGTCCAATCTACATTTTGAAATATGTTGATTTTATTTCTCACTTAATATTGGAGTCCATGAATAAAATCGGTAGCCAAAATGCGTTCTTGTTTCAATGTATCTGTGATGCCTCCTTTAATATATTGCTCCATCATTAAGCTAGCAATTGGTGCTGCCCAAGTTCCTCCAAATCCTGAATTTTCTACGTAAACGATTATCGCAATTTGCGGATTTACTTTTGGCGCAAAAGCCATAAAAACAGAATGATCCTCACCATGCGGGTTTTGAACGGTACCAGTTTTTCCGCACACTTCTACACTATCGATTCTTGCTCTTCGGGCTGTCCCGTGGTCAGCTTCTACAACTTGTTGCATAGCTTCAATAACAATATCAAAATGTTTAGATGAAACACTTGTCTCATTTTTTACCAGATATTTAGCAGGAATGGAGTCGTTTTCGCCAATTGATTTGATGAGGTGAGGCGTGTAATAATATCCTCGGTTTGCAAAAATAGCGGCTAAATTTGCCATTTGTAATGGGACAACCATCACTTCTCCTTGTCCGATACTTATAGAATAAATGGTACTATATGCCCATCTTCGTTCGCCATAAATTTTATTGTAATAATCGACTCCAGGTATATTACCAGATTTCATCAATGGACAATCAATGTCGAGTCTTTGTCCTAAACCAAAACTCAACACGTGTTTATGCCATTTGGCTAATCCGAGCGGGCTATCAGTGAAAATGCTGGAACTTTCACCTTGCTGAACAATGCGTTTCATAGCGTCATGAAAATAGGGATTGCATGAATACTGAATGGCTTTTTGTAAGTTAGAAGGGGGGGGGTGATTGTGACAGTTCATTGGTTTTTTGTCGCAAGGAAACCCCGTATTGATTGATATTACACCTTCCTCTAAACCGATTAGTGCCTGTAACATTTTAAAAATTGAACCAGGTGGGTATTGAGCTTCCAGGGCTCGGTTGAACCAAGGGGAAAGTGAATCGTTATTCGAAATAGAGTTAAAATATTTTGATCTTCCTCGGCCAACTAATTTGTTGGGGTCGTAATCAGGGCTTGTTACTAGGGCGAGAATTTCGCCTGTTGAAGGTTCAATTGCGACAATACTGCCCGTTTTGTTTTGCATCAGTTGCTCACCATAGGTTTGCAGTTTCGCGTCTAGCGTTAGTTTTAGCTCGAAACCAGCTTTAGGGAGCGTGTCGTACTTACCTTCCTTATAGCTCCCTTTGATCCGCATATGGTTGTCGCGCATTTTTATTGCGACACCTCTTGTTCCGCGAAGTTCTTCTTCATATTGTTTTTCAATTCCCGATGCTCCAATTTTATCTCCTCGTTGATAATATGGTAGCTTGTCTAGAATTGAAGTACTCACTTCATTTAAATACCCCAATGCATGACCAGCAATTGATGAAGAATATTTTCGCATAGTGCGTTCCTCTCCAAAAAAGCCAGTGTATTGGTATAGGCTTTCAACTATTCTTGCCCATTCTTTGCCAGTTATATTTTCTACTAAAATGGAAGCTTTGCGAGTAGAATACTTCCGAATTTTCACCATTCGATTGTCAAATTCTTCTCTGGAAATATTGATGAGTTTACAGAAGGTATTTGTGTCTATGTCTTTCACTTCACGAGGGATAACCATCAAATTGTAAGCCGCCTCGTTATATACTAGCAGTTCATTATTTCTGTCGTAAATCAATCCTCTTGGAGCATAAAGCGTTATGTGTTTTAGCGCCAAGTTATTTGCCGAAAGTTTGTAAGAATCGTCAATTACTTGGATGTAAAATAGCCTGAAGATATACGTTACAGCAACAACCAAAAAGATGGCAATAAGGATGTACCTCCTGTCTTGATAATCGTTCATCGCTACTTTTTACGGTAAATTAGTAGCTGGCTAATGAGTATCAAAATCAAGGTAAAAACGGTGCTTAGCAGTGAGCGACCTATGGTAGAGAAAAACTCATCGAATCGAAAAACTTCGATGATGAATAAAAATGAGTGATGTAAAAAAGTTAGGATACCGGCATAAGACAAAAACCATACAAACCCCATATCTGGAATGGTTGGCGACAAGACAACGTCATATCCACCACGGGGGGCAAAGAGTTTAAGTAGGTGCTCTCTAGAATACGCCATAAATAGACTCGCGGCTATATGCAGACCCACTGTACTTGTAAATATATCGATGGTGAGTCCGAGAAAAAATGCTGAAATTAACACCAACCATTTAGGTGTGTTGAACGGGAGCATGAGGATGAATAACACGTACAAGTATGGATTGATGAAGCCGCTAAAGGCAACATTATTTAGTACAAGAACTTGAAGAAGTACAAGAACGACAAAGCGTAACGCTATTTTTGGAAAATCGTTCATCATAGCTTTATTTCCAGTTCTTGTTGCTCTGTTTTAAGTAAGTTTTTTACGATATAGACATAGGACAAATTATTAAAACTTGTGGTTAAGCTGATTTTTATATCATAAAAATCACTTCCGGGAATTTCTTCAAAGGAGCTAACCGTTCCAGCCAAAATTCCTTCAGGAAAAATAGTTGACGAACCCATAGAAACAATAGTGTCTCCAATTTGTAAATCAACGTGATTGGGAATTTTGTTTACGGTAGCGGTGGTCGAATTATCTTCGCTTTCCCATGTCATTATTCCGAAGTAATTGTTCTTTTTAAGTTTTACACTAATTTGAGTATTGCTGTTAAGAACAGAAACTACAGCTGAATAGTGAGCCGAAACGTCTTTTACTTTTCCAACTAATCCCTTAGCACAAATTGCCCCCATTCCTGGTTCGATTCCTTGTTCTTTTCCTTGATTAATTATGATGTGATTATTCCGTTTGTGCACCGAATTGTTTATCACTTTAGCACTTAGATATTTGTACTGTTGGAGGTGTAAGGTGTCGTCAATATACACATGGTTGCCTCTCATTTTTATGAATGATAAACTTGACGCAGATTTTAATAATGCGTTTTCTTGAGCCACTTCTTCGTTAACTCGCTTTAGCGCAAGATATTCAGTAATATTATCATAAGTTGAATAAACTCCACCAGACATTGCGTTGGCATTGCTCACAAAACTTGCCTTATGAAACCGATTGGTTTGAACGAGCAGAATAAAAGCAATAAACTCTAAAAAGAGGAATAATATCGTAAAATTATTCTTCCATAAAAAGTTTACAATATTCCGCATTTATCCTCAATCAAGGTTAGCTATCTTTTGATAAGAAAAGGGAAACGATCGGCATTTTTCAATGCAATTCCAGTGCCTCTTGCTACAGCTCTTAGCGGGTCTTCTGCAACATGTACGGGTAATTTAGTTTTTAAAGAAATTCGTTTATCTAATCCTCTCAACATTGAACCTCCCCCAGCTAAGTAAGTTCCTGTTTTGAAAATGTCAGCTGATAATTCGGGAGGAGTCATTTCTAGGGCACTCATGATTGCTTCTTCAATTTTAGCGATAGATTTGTCTAACGCATGTGCAATTTCGTTAGCCGTTACGTGAATTTCTTT
>JAESTK010000336.1 GCA_016763645.1 Flavobacteriales bacterium | reverse complement strand
TTAAAAGTTTTGGGTGAGGTGTAGATAACGAATTTCGGTTTTTGACCATTCGGTCAAAATGAAACGAGCGAAATACCTCGATGGCTCTGCCTCGAGGATAGTTCGTTTCAAGAAATTCTTTATTTTGGTTATAGCAGATTCACAGCAAAACTAAAACCTAATCCCTGCTCTAACTCCTACCCAATGATATATAGAAAAGCCAGGCCCTTTATCAACTTTCAAAGGCTTTATGGTAAGCGCTTCTACAAAAGAGCTCTCACTAGTTTCATTTAATACATTGAGATAATTATACGTTGGTCCAACAAAAATTGAGAAATGCTTTTTAGGTTTATATTCTGCATCTATACTCGATGCAACTAGCCAGTTTACAAACTCAAATTCTGGAGTGTCATTATATGCCGATGCTACTGCCGATAAATTAACAAACCATTTCTTACCTATTGGCTTTCTTAACCCGAAACCGAAACCTACATTATACCAGATTTTACCACCACTCAATCTAATTCCTGCCTCATAAATATTGTATAAATAATTAGTTCCTGATTTTAAGGCGATATTAACATGTGAAAAATCACTACCATAAATTTCAACAACATGATAGCCACGTTTCGAATAACTAAACAAACCAATAGATGCGCCTTGCAAAGTGTCGCTGAAATTTAAAATACCGATTTGCATTCCTTTTAACGTATCAGTAGCTATATTAGCAAATCCCGACAACTGCACCCCTTTCGATTGTCCTCCTGCGACATTTAAAAACCCTGCGCTTTGAATTCCCTTAAATCGTCCTGCTATGTTTATAAATCCAGCAACTTGAAGTAGTTTAGATTCTTTGGCGGCAACGTTTCCAAAGCCTGATAGCTGTATGCTTGTTGATTGAGTTGCTATATTATCGAATAGGGCAATTTGAATTCCTCTAACGCTACCCAAAACTATGTTATTGAATGTCGAAAATTGAACACCATTGAAATCATCGAAAACAACATTACTAACTCCCGCAAATTGAACTCCTTTAACTTTTCCATGCACATTGTTTGCAAAACCAGCCATTTGAACCCCCGTAACCCTATCTCCAACTACATTGCTAAATGCAGCGATTTGAAATCCCCTAACATCATTTTTGACTATGTTGTACATTGCACCAATTTCCACCCCCTCAATGCTTGCTGAATAACTTCCTATTGCGCTAATTGAAAGTCGATTAATAACCGCACCGCTCATCATCCAATTCGAACCATATTGTGGAAGGATAGAGAATTGAACAGCATTTACCTCGTTTTTTGTGAAATTATTTCCGAACGCAAACTGCTTTTCGGGTACAATCGTTCTTGCGATAATGTGATACTCAACACTTGTTTCGTTGTGTTCTTCGCGATGTTTTACTTCTTCCAACGATAAATTTTTCACTGTTTTATCGAACCTTAATTTTAGGTCGATAACTTTATCAGTTAGTTTTACAATAACCACTGTATCAACATAATTAAGCTTCACAAAACGTATCGCCACATCAGTTTTCGATTTGGGGAGAATGATATAAAAATTGCCTCCGTAATTTGTTACAGCCGAAAACTTTGCTCCCAACTGATAAATACTTACATGCCCAATCCCAATCTTTTTATCAGCATCGATAATTTTACCGGTTATAACACGTGCATCAACACTTTTCAGCTTTCGTTTAAAGGATCGCTCTTCGTATTGTTCCAAAATAGCGATGCTATTCCCTGCTTCGAGGTAATAAACTCGGTCGCCAAAAACAAGATCCAACAAATCTCGAACGATACAAGTATCCTTTTTGATGTGGATTCTGATTTCGGATAGTAAATCGGGATTATAACAGAAACGAATTCCGGCTTTACTCGAAACATATTTTAGTAAAGTTTGTTTTGATTGGTCATGGCTCTCTACAACTATTTTTCGTTGTAATAGCAATTGAGCGCTAACATCGGCAGATGCAAACGTGAAAAATGCAAAAAAGAAAGCGAGAAATTGTTTCACTATCATATTTTGCTTCAAAAATAGCGGTTCTTTTCAATTGTTTAAGTTTAATATTTACATTCGTTTCGAATGGGAAATATTCATGAAATATTAGACCGATATTGGGGGTACAACTCGTTTCGTCCGATGCAAGAAAACATCATTAATTCTGTTCTTGAAGGAAATGATACTCTCGCTCTTCTTCCCACAGGAGGGGGGAAATCTATCTGTTTTCAAGTGCCAGCATTAGCTAACGAGGGTATTTGCATTGTTATATCTCCCCTGATTGCTCTAATGAAAGATCAGGTTCTTAATCTAAAAAAAAGAGGTATTAATGCTGCTGCGATTTACTCAGGCATGAGCAGAAGAGAAATTGATATCTTGCTCGATAATTGTATATACGGTGATATTAAATTTCTATACGTTTCGCCAGAAAGGTTAACAACTGAACTTTTTATTGTTCGATTTCAAAAAATGAATGTAAACCTTATCGCTGTTGACGAATCGCACTGTATATCTCAGTGGGGATATGACTTCAGGCCCTCGTACCTACAAATATCAGATATCGGAACTTATTTTCCTGATGTGCCAGTTATGGCATTAACTGCAACGGCCACTCCTGAAGTTGTAATTGATATCCAAGAAATACTAGCATTCAAAACTGCAAACGTGCTTCAAAAAAGTTTCGAAAGGAAAAATATTGCTTACGTAGTGCAAGAGGAGGAAGATAAACATGGGCGACTTTTAAAAATTGTAAATAAAGTTCCCGGAACAGGAGTAGTTTATGTCCGTAACCGGAGAAAAACAGAAGAAATTGCCATTTTTCTTCAAAAAAATGGAATTCATGCCGATTTTTATCATGCGGGTTTAGATTCGAAAATGCGTGATACAAGGCAAGAATCATGGATAAATAACAAAACGAGAATCATCGTTTCAACCAATGCATTCGGAATGGGAATAGACAAATCCAATGTACGTTTTGTTGTTCATTTAGACTTAACAGATTCTCTAGAAGCATACTTTCAAGAGGCTGGTCGAGGTGGCAGAGATGAGAAAAAAGCATACGCTATACAACTCTATTCTAAATCTGATATTATAACTTTTAAAGAACAAACGCAAAAGTCATTCCCCCCACTTGAAACGATAAAAAAAATATACCAAGCACTCGGAAATTATTTTCAGTTAGCGGTAGGATCAGGCAAGGAAGAGTCATTTACTTTTAATTTAGGTAAATTCTGTAATGGATTTAAATTCAATCAAGTAGAAGTTTACAATTCTTTAAAATACATCGAAAAAGAAGGTTATCTCACTGTATCAGACTCAGTTTATGAACCTGGCAAGTTAAAATTTATTGTCGGGCCTCGAGACATTCAAAATTACCAAGAAAATAACTCTACATTAAGTAATTTCATCAAAGTAATTTTAAGGTCCTATTCAGGTGTTTTCGATAATTACAAAATAATAAATGAAGGTGAAATTGCCAATCGTTGCGGAATTCGTTTCGATCAAGTAAAAAACTTGCTCGAACTGCTTCAAAAACAAAAAGTGATTGACTATATCCCGCAAAACTACAATCCTTCAATATATTACAACGAAGAACGGTTAAGCAACGGTAATTTAAAACTTTCGAAAAAAAATTACGAAGAGCGGAAAGAAATAACTCTTGCTCGAATGAATTCGGTTATCAACTATGTAACCCACCCTTCGCAATGCCGAAGCAAGATACTTCTCTCCTATTTTGGTGAAAAAGAAACGAGCAAGTGCGGTCAATGTGATGTCTGCCTTAAAGAAAAACGAGAAAACTTAGCCTCAAAAGAATATAATCAACAACAAAGTGCAATTAAATCTGCCCTAAAAACTCCCTTAACACTCAACGAGTTAATTGAAACCTTACCTAAATTTTCGAAAAAAAAATTGGTAAGAACTATACAATGGTTGATGGATAACGAACGAGTTGTTGAAGGCGGAGGCAAGCTGTACTGGAATGGATGATACCTAATTTATCTTGTTAACCTGAGTTCGATTCTTAATTAGCTTATTTTTAATGAGTTACATTTTATCAATCCCTCCGTTCGAGAATACTCGAAGTCTTTTCTAAGGGAGAATTCCCTCTTGGAGACTCCGAATATATTC
>JAESTK010000242.1 GCA_016763645.1 Flavobacteriales bacterium | reverse complement strand
ATCGAGTACGCCGCCTTCTTCCATTTCGTAGTAGAAATCGTTACCTTCACGAGTACGTTCACCAACACCGGCGAATACTGAGAAGCCACTGTGCTCTACCGCGATGTTACGAATTAATTCCATCAATGTTACGGTTTTACCAACACCCGCACCACCGAATAAACCAATTTTACCTCCTTTTGCGTAAGGCTCAATTAAGTCGATAACTTTAATCCCTGTAAACAATATTTCAGACGAAGTAGTCAAGTCTTCAAATCTAGGAGCCTCACGGTGAATACCGTAACCTCCTTCTTTTGATACATCTCCAATGCCATCAATAGCTTCTCCAATAACATTAAAAAGTCTTCCTCTTACTTTTTCACCAACCGGCATTGTAATAGCCGAGCCGGTAGCTCTAACTTCCATGCCTCTAGCAAGACCATCGCTCGAATCCATTGCGATAGTTCTAACTGTATCTTCACCAACGTGTTGTTGACACTCTAAAATTACTTTGGTTCCGTCCAATTTAGTAACCTCAAGTGCATCCATAATGTTTGGAAGTTCCTGACCTTCTGCATCAAATCTAACATCGATTACGGGTCCAATTACTTGAGCTATTTTGCCTTTTATTGCTGACATTTCTTGTTTGTTTTGTTGTTCTTTTATTAAACTTCGTTCTTGAAATCGAGTGCAAAAGTACACTATTTTCAAAAACCATCAATCATGTTAACAGTTTTATTTCCTACCTTTGAACGCTTGATCCACATTGCGATTTATGCATTTTTTAAATTATTAAAAAGATTGATTGAAAGTATACAATAACATAGATGAATTTGAAGGCTGCGTTAATGCCGTTGTAACTACTGGAACCTTTGACGGAGTTCATATTGGGCATCAAAAAATACTATCAAAGCTTTCTACTGTTGCCAAAGAAATTGATGGAGAAACAGTCCTTTTAACATTTCACCCACATCCTAGATTGGTTTTACAACCAGACGACAATGACCTTAAATTAATTAATACGATTGAGGAGCGAGTAAATTTCTTATCCAAACAAGGCATCGATCATTTAATTATTCACCCTTTTTCCAAGGAGTTTTCGAGGCTAACTTCTGTTGAATTTGTTCGGGATATTTTGGTAAACAAACTAGGCACTAAAAAGCTGGTTATTGGTTACAATCACCATTTTGGTCGAAATAGAGAGGGTAGTTTCGAGCACCTTATAGAATACGGACCGCTTTATGGTTTTGATGTTGAAGAAATTCCAGCACAAGATGTAAAAGATATAAATGTTAGTTCAACCAAAATTAGAAATGCGATTTTGGATGGAAAAATGGATATTGCCAACCAATATCTGGGTCATAATTTCACTTTGAGTGGCATCGTTACAAAAGGAAATCAAATTGGTAGAAAAATTGGGTTTCCTACTGCAAATCTCTCAATCGAAAAGCACAAAATACTTCCACATATTGGCGTTTACGCAGTTGACGTAGCTTATAACAAAACCTATTACAAGGGGATGTTAAACATCGGTATTCGTCCAACTATACATAATAACGATTCGCTCACTGCTGAAGTTAATATTTTTGACTTCAATGAAGAAATATATGGCGAAAAAATTGTACTTTCGGTGAAGAAACGGCTTCGAAATGAGCAAAAATTTGATACTATCGACCTGCTCAAGCGCGAACTAAACGCAGATAAAATAATGGCTTTAAACTGCTAATGAGATTTGGATTACTACTCATATTATTTTTATTATCTGGATTAAATTCTAATGCTCAACTATATAAGTTAAGTGAATTAGACACAATCAAGGAGTATAAATCATTAGAAGAAGCCTTGAAAAATCCTGATGCCGTTATTCGCCTCAATCTTAAGGGGAAAAAACTGAGAACTGTTCCAAAAGAGGTTTTTCTTTTTAAAAATCTACAGGAACTTAATCTCAAGAAAACTAAAATAGACCAACTACCTAAAGAAATTGGTGACCTAACAAATCTTCAAATTTTAGACCTTTCGAAAAACGAATTAACAATACTACCTTCGGAAATAGGACTACTAATCAATCTAAAGGTGTTAAAAGCAAGTGAAAACGAATTAGAATATTTACCTATCGAAATAGGCAAATTAGTAGAATTACGATTTTTAGATATTTGGAGCAATAACCTTTCTAGTTTACCTGACGAAATAGCTGATTTAAAAAAACTCAAGAAAATTGATATGCGTGTAATTCAGTACAACGACCAGGAAATGAAATTCATGAGGGATCTGCTGCCTAATACAGAAATTTTGTTTTCGAAAAGCTGTAACTGCGATTAGCAAAATTGTTGAAAACTTCTTCTTGCTCACACCTTACTTATTTTCTACTTTTACCAAATGAAACTTTAGGGGTGCATTTATGCTGAGAAATACCCTTAGAACCTGAAACCGATAATGCGGGCGAAGGGAAAAGTTAGAGACTCTCTATACCTTTTCCTCCCCTAAATTTTGACTATGAAAGTTATTCTTAATAGCGAAGAAATGGACACTGAATCAAGTAATCTACTCGATTTACTGTCAGAAAAATCGTTTCAAAATAGTAGCGGAATTGCCGTAGCTTTAAATAAAAACGTAATTCCAAAATCAGCATGGAAAACAACAGCAGTAAAACAAAACGACTCAATAATGATAATCACCGCTACACAGGGCGGGTAAACAATATATGATATGGCTAAAGAAGAAATAATACCATCAGATAGTTCAAAAATTACTAGAGACGCATTTCCGTCATCCCAAAAAATATATGTGAAAGGCGAAATTCACCCTGAAATAAATGTTGGGATGAGAGAAATTTCACTTTCCGATTCTAAAGCAATGTTTACAAAACCTGGAGAAGAAGAAGATTCTATTAAGAATGCTCCATTAACTGTTTACGATACTTCAGGACCATATACTGACCCCAACATTAAAATTGATGTTAAATCAGGAATTCCTAGAATTAGAGAACAGTGGATTTTCGACAGACAGGACGTTGAACGTTTAGACGATATTTCTTCTGAATATGGTAAAGATAGACTACTTAATAGCGAGCTAACCCACCTGCGATTCGAGCACATCAAAAAACCACTAAGAGCCAAAAAAGGATGTAACGTTTCTCAAATGCATTATGCAAAAAAAGGGATAATCACCCCCGAAATGGAATATGTTGCGATTCGCGAAAACCAAAAATTACAAGAGTATAAATCGAATATTAAACAGCATCCAGGGCAAAGCTTTGGAGCTAATATTCCTGAAATAATTACGGCAGAATTTGTCCGTGATGAAATCGCTTGTGGTCGTGCAGTATTACCAAATAACATTAACCATCCGGAGTCTGAACCAATGATTATTGGTCGGAATTTCTTAGTGAAAATCAATGCCAATATTGGTAATTCGGCTATTTCATCTTCTATTGAAGAAGAGGTTGAAAAAATGGTTTGGGCAACTCGTTGGGGAGCAGATACCGTTATGGATTTATCAACAGGAAAAAACATTCACGAAACTCGTGAGTGGATTATTAGGAATTCACCCGTTGCGATTGGAACGGTTCCAATTTATCAAGCACTAGAAAAAGTGAACGGTAAAGCCGAAGATTTAACTTGGGAGTTATTTAGAGATACATTAATCGAACAAGCAGAACAAGGAGTTGATTACTTTACAATTCACGCGGGAGTTCTCTTACGTTATGTTCCCATGACTGCGAATCGTCTGACAGGAATCGTTTCCAGAGGTGGTTCGATTATGGCTAAATGGTGTTTATCCCACCATAAAGAAAGCTTTTTATACACTCATTTCGAAGAAATTTGTGAGATTATGAAAGCTTACGATGTAGGTTTCTCTTTAGGGGATGGTCTTCGTCCAGGGTCAATTGCCGATGCTAACGATGCTGCACAATTTGCAGAATTAGAAACTCTTGGTGAATTGACAAAAATTGCTTGGAAACACGATGTTCAGGTAATGATTGAGGGGCCTGGCCATGTGCCAATGCAGATGATTAAAGAAAATATGGACAAAGAATTGCAAGACTGTTTTGAAGCTCCGTTTTATACCTTAGGTCCATTGACTCAAGACATCGCACCGGGTTATGATCATATTACCTCAGCCATTGGCGCGGCACAAATTGGGTGGTACGGAACAGCCATGCTTTGTTATGTTACTCCAAAAGAACACCTTGGTTTGCCAAACAGAGATGATGTAAAAGAAGGAGTCATAACCTACAAAATTGCGGCCCATGCTGCTGATTTAGCTAAAGGATTTCCTGGTACACAAAATCGAGATAACGCAATGAGTAAGGCACGTTTCGAATTCCGATGGGAAGATCAGTTTAATCTTTCACTTGACCCTGATCGAGCGCGTGAATTTCATGATGAAACGTTACCCTCTGACAACGCCAAAGTAGCTCACTTCTGTTCGATGTGTGGACCGCATTTTTGCTCTATGAAGATTTCGCAAGAAGTTAGAGAATATGCGAAAGCAAAAGGACTTTCCGAAAAAGATGCATTGACAGAGGGCTTCGAGGAAAAATCGAAAGAATTCGCTGACAAAGGGGGAGATATTTATTTGGAGCCTGAGAAGCTTAATGATTAATTATCAGAGAACAATTATCAATTAATCCAATGCCAGCTAAAAATATAGTGCAATTAAAGTCTTATGCTTTTAGCGTGAGAATAGTTAAATTGTATCAATTCTTATGCGATAATAAAAAAGAGTATACTCTGTCCAAGCAAATTCTTCGTTCAGGAACCTCTATTGGTGCGAACATTGAAGAGGCGATTGGTGGTATTTCAAAAAAAGATTTTATTGCTAAATGCTCTATTTCATATAAAGAGGCTAGAGAGACTCATTATTGGATACGATTATTAAAAGATACTGATTATATCGATGTAAAAATGGCAGAATCGCTACTCGTAGATTGCGATGAATTGCTCAAACTCTTGTTTAGCATTATACGAAGTTCACGAAAAAATTAATAATTGTTAATTACTATTTATTAATTGAACCCTAGACCTAAAATATTATCAATAGCAGGATTCGACCCATCTGGGGGTGCGGGTGTTTTAGCTGATGTCAAAACATTTGAACAGCACAAAGTGCTTGGAATGGGAATTTCAACTGCTAATACAATTCAGAACGAAAATGAATTTATTGCTGTAAATTGGATTGATGAGACACAAATTTTTTCACAACTGGAGATACTCATAAAAAAGCATACGTTTCAATTTGTTAAAATTGGGTTAGTTCCGAATCTTCAATTTTTAATAGAAGTACTCAATAGATTGTGTTCGGGAGGCACTAAAATAATTTGGGACCCAATTCTTTCGTCTAGTTCTGGGTTTGATTTCAAACATGATTTATCAGAACTAAATACTGTTTTGAAAAAAATATTTCTCATAACGCCTAACTGGAATGAAACTAAAACACTTTCTGCCGAAGAAGAAGCAATGCGAGGGGCAAAAAAACTATCTAAACTAACCAAGGTTTACCTAAAAGGTGGACACAACTCCGAGCAACGCGGTAAAGATTTCCTTTTTACTAATGGAAAAGTATTTCCATTCAATCCAAAAGGAAAAAAAGTGAGCGAGAAACACGGTTCGGGCTGTGTATTTTCAAGTGCGTTAGCTGCTAACTTGACTAAAGGGTATCCAATAGTTAAAGCCTGTTTGCAAAGTAAGGAATACGTTACCAAAGTTTTAGAAAGCAATGAATCTCTACTAGGTTATCATAAATGATTTCTCGACTACAATATATAACGCAAGATCATCCGAGTAAACCTCATTCTCAACTAGTTCGTGAAGCTTGCGAAGCTGGTATAGGCTGGGTGCAATTAAGAATGAAAAACTGCTCAGCGTCTGAATTTCTATCAGAAGCAAAATTGTCAAAAACGATTTGCGATGAATTTAACTCAACTCTAATTATCAACGACAATATTCAAATCGCTAAAGAGGTAAAAGCTAATGGTGTACATCTTGGAAAAAATGACATAAACCCTACCGAAGCAAGAAAAATATTAGGTCGAAATGTAATTATCGGAGGAACTGCCAACACCTTTGATGATCTCGCAACCCTTGTTGAGCAAAAAGTAGATTACATTGGCCTCGGACCGTATCAAGAAACTAAAACGAAAGAAAACCTAAGTCCAATTTTGGGTGTTAGGGGCTATATCGATATAATGTCAAAAGCGTTTGAAGAATATAAAAACACTAGTAATAATGTTAATTTTCCCCCTATTATTGCCATTGGCGGTATCGATCTAAAAGATGTTGCATCGCTCATGGAAACCGAAATTCATGGGTTAGCCATCTCAGGTTCATTGACTAGAGATTTTAGTAAAACTTCTCAATTTATTGGGCTAATTAATCAACCAGTTAACACATTTGAACATGTTGCAGATCGCAGATAAAAAATTCAATTCAAGATTATTTACTGGAACAGGTAAATTTAGTTCTTCTCAACTCATGGAAGAATCCTTATTGGCCTCTGGGTCAGAATTGGTAACCGTAGCGTTAAAACGAGTTGACTTAAACAACACAAATGATGATATTCTTCATCATTTAAAACACGAACAATTTAATTTATTGCCAAATACTTCAGGTGTAAGAAACGCAAAAGAAGCAGTGTTCGCTGCTGAATTAGCAAGAGAAGCCTTAGAAACAAATTGGTTAAAATTAGAGATTCATCCCGACCCAAAATATTTGATGCCCGACCCTATCGAAACACTAAAAGCCACGGAAGAATTAGCGAAAAAGGGGTTTATTGTTTTGCCCTATATTCATGCAGACCCAGTTCTTTGCAAGAGATTGGAAGATGTCGGCACTGCTGCGGTGATGCCTTTGGGGTCACCAATCGGGAGCAACAAAGGGCTCAGAACATTCGACTTCCTTGAAATCATTATCGAACAAGCCAACGTACCTGTTGTTGTTGACGCAGGTATTGGTGCGCCTTCACACGCAGCTTATGCTATGGAATTAGGTGCCGATGCGGTTTTGGTAAATACGGCAATTGCCGTATCAGAAAACCCTATAGAAATGGGAACCGCCTTTAAACTTGCTGTTGAGGCAGGAAGAATGGCATACAAAGCGAGATTAGGAGCAACTTCTTCTGTAGCAAAAGCCAGTAGCCCACTAACTTCCTTTTTAGACTAATGTCTTTTGAAAACGTTATATCAAAACTAAACTGGACTGATGTTGAGCAAAGCATCTATTCCAAAAACTCTGCTGATGTTGAAATCGCTTTGTCCAAGACAAAACGTGATTTAGAGGATTTTAAAGCACTAATTTCCCCTGCAGCTGAGCCGTATTTGGAACAAATGGCGCAAATGAGTCAAACACTTACTCAAAAGCGTTTTGGGAAGACGATACAGATGTACATTCCTTTGTACCTATCAAATGAATGTCAAAACATCTGTACTTATTGTGGGTTTAGTTTGGATGTCAAAATTCCTCGCAAAACCTTATCAGATTCAGAAATAATAGAGGAAGCAAAGGTTATTAAATCACTCGGCTACGACCATATTTTAATCGTTACAGGAGAAGCAAGCAAAACGGTTGGTGTCGA
Organism: Flavobacteriales bacterium; assembly: GCA_016763645.1. Taxonomy (GTDB): domain Bacteria; phylum Bacteroidota; class Bacteroidia; order Flavobacteriales_G; family NORP312; genus NORP312. Next base: position 3,431 of record JAESTK010000242.1, on the reverse strand, counting down.
TTATTTTAAAAATGCGATTCGACTACTCAAACCTTACTTTTCTCATATCGCTATTGAGGTTCAACCACTAGAGCAAACTGAATACGAAGAGTTAATTACTGATGGACTTAATACAGTGCTTGTTTACCAAGAAACGTACAACGAAGAAAATTACAAAAAACATCATCCAAAAGGGAAAAAATCAAATTTCAATTATCGACTTAACACCCATGACAGGCTGGGTAAGGCAGGTATTTATAAGATGGGGCTAGGAGTTTTAATCGGGTTAGAAGATTGGCGAACTGATTCCTTTTTTTGTGCCTCACATTTAGAGCACTTAGAGAAAAAATATTGGCAGTCAAAATATGCAATTTCATTTCCTCGACTGAGGCCTTGCGCTGGTGGTATAGAATTAAAATCTGTAATGACCGACAAACAACTAGTTCAACTCATTTGTGCTTATCGCTTGTTTAACGAAGAAGTTGAATTATCTATGTCAACACGTGAATCAGCCAAATTCAGAGAAAACATCATTAAACTAGGCATTACTTCGATCAGTGCCGATGCTAAAACCGACCCTGGAGGTTATGCTAATCCAAACGTAAATTTAGAGCAATTCGAAATAAATGATAAAAGGCCAACATTCGAATTTATAAAAGCCATTAAGGCAAATGGCTACGAACCCGTTTTTAAAGATTGGGATGGAATGCTACAGTAAAAGAAAAGGTTTACACCTCAATCTTAGCTGAACTAGTCTCAATTTTAGATTGTTTTCTACCAATCATTACATCAACTGATTCATTATAAACATCTACAGGGTTTTTATTTGAATGCCAAACAGAGCCAAGTAAGGCAACGCCACCAAAACCAAGCAATTCTGTATCTTCAATTTTAGAAGCATTTACCCCCCCTAAGGCGTAAATATTATTTCGCCCAATCTCTTTAATCGTTTTTTTAATTGTGCCGTATGCATAAGCAGCCTGTCTTCCCGTTTTCGAAATACTGTCATAAACAGGACTCAGCATTACATAGTCGTATTTACTTGAATAATCATCTAATTTAGTCAAATCATGACACGAAGTTGAAATAGTTAACCGCGGCTTTTTCAATTTTAACAGAAAACATCTCCACGCAGTGCTAAACCTTGTTTTCTTATGCCTTTTTGTTAAATGAATGCCTCTCAAATCATACGTTTTTGCCAATTCATGAAATGAATGAACTACAATTCTATTATGGTATTTTGTAGGGATTTGATCTAAATAATCTTCCATTCTTTTTAGAGAAAACCTAGGTTTTCTTAGGTGAAATATTTCAAGCCCTGCAGCAAAGAGCCTAATAACATTAGGCACCTCCGACCTATATTTTTCTTTACTTGATATTACTAGAATTTGCATTGGCTATTGATTTAACGGCAAAAGAAATATCGGATAACAATTGAGGATCATCCTCTAGTGCATTACCTACAACAACAACATCTGCGCCTGCAATACATACCTCTTCAGCCTTCTCGGGCGTTTTTATTCCACCACCTATTACTAGTGGCAACCCAACTTCTTTCTTTACCGCAGAAATATAGTCTAATGGAACAGGGGTGTAGGCACCACTTCCGGCATCCATATATGTTATTTTTTGACCTAGCATTTTACCCGCTAATGCGGTGCTAACAACCAAATCACTATTATCTCTCGGAATGGGTATTGTATTACTTACATAAGCTACCGAAGAAATCTTACCCCCATCAATCAACAAATAACTTGTGGGCAAAATTTCTAATTTAGACTCTCTCAAATCAAATGCTGCACTAACATGCTGACCAATCAGGTATTCTGGATTTCGTCCCGAAACTAACGACAACAACAATATACCATCAGCATACTTACTAATTTGTTGATTACTTCCAGGGAATATTACCACAGGGATTTCCGAATTACTTTTCAACTCTATAATAACGTCATCTATTCGATCATGTTGAATATGGCTCCCACCCACAAAAAAAAAATTAACATTACATTCATTCGAATTTTCAATCAATTTACATAAATCAGTAGGTCTCGATTTATCAGGATCAATTAAAACTGCTAATTGCTTTTCGCCCATGGAGGCAGACATTGTTAGGATGTCGTAAATCATAGTTACAAAGGTAATTAATGATTCTAGTTCTGAAAAATAAAATGACTATTCACTTCATAAATAGTTTTATCGCGCTACAACAATTAATAAATTTCGAATTGTTTTTAAAAATTTTCTTACTTTCGTCAATTATGCGATAAAATACCATACAATGAAAAACACAAAAACTCTTTTAATAACTAGCTTTCTAACTTTATTCATTGGTGTTAATATATCCGCACAACACCTTTACCCTATTAATCAAGATAATTTATATGGGTATATCGATATTGAAGGTAAGGTTATAATCGAACCAAAATTCGAAAAAGGTTACGATTTTGCTGGGCAGTATGGCAGAGTAAAACAAGACGGAAAATATGGCTATATTAATCATAAAGGCGAAGTTGTAATAGAGCCACAATTTGATGAAGCAAGAGACTTTAGCGAAGATAGGGCCTGTGTTAAAAAAGAAGGGCAATGGTTTTATATCGACAGAACTGGCAAAACAGTAATTACTTTAAAAGATGCAGATTATGCATATAGCTTTAGAGAAGGAATCGCAAGGTATCATCACATTGAAAAAGAAAATAAGCTAGATGATTATGGCTATATCGACCATACTGGGCAAATTATTATCCCGCCAACGTATCACTTAGCTTATGATTTTCATGATGGATTAGCCCGCGTGAGCAACGATGGTGAAAAATGGGGATTTATTGATAAAACTGGAAAGTTAGTAATCGAAGATAAACTTGACGCTTGCTTCGATTTTTGGGAAGGAATGGCAAACGTTAGAGTTGGGTCAGAAAAAGATGGTAAATGGGGCTTTATCGACAATACTGGAAAAATAGTTATCGAAGCTACTTTCGATAAAGCATTTTATTTTGATGAAGAGCTTGCAATTATACGAGCAGGGTCCGTAAAAGATGGCAAATACGGTTACATAAACAACACCGGAAAAATGGTTATCAAAGCAAATAACGATGGAGCTCATCATTTTCAAGATGGGTTAGCTTGTGTTGGACGAAACGTAGGTAAAGATATGGAGTGGGGATATATCGGCAAAGACGGTAAAATTGTTATTACCCATCAATTTAGTATTCCTGCAGAATTCATTAACGGCCTTGCTTATGTTAGAATTGGCTCTTTAAAAGAGGGAACACAAGGATATATTAACCACACAGGTGAATTTGTTTGGAAGTTAAATAAATAGCAAAAACTTATACAACTTGACACAGGGCAAACTCACACTTTTTTATTTGCGCAGATAATCAATGAGTTACGATTTCCTGTTTTTGAATATCAAACTTACTAAAAATCAAAGTGACTGATATCATTGACTT
>JAESTK010000241.1 GCA_016763645.1 Flavobacteriales bacterium | reverse complement strand
CCGTAATGTTCGGCAAAGTCTTCAAATGAGGCATTAATCTGAGGTTCATACCGATGTGATTTAGTTACTGCGCTCTTCAGATTATCAGGAACAATAGCTCTAGGTACTCCTCCGTAATATGCTAATGCATTTTCTACTGAGGTAATAAAGTGCTCTTTTGACTGACTTTCGGATGCTTCTACATAGACCAATTGACTTGCCCCTAAAATAGAAACGAAAACCTCCATTACTTCTACTTCTCCTGTGTCTTTGTCGATTATTTCAAGCTTTTTGCCTGTATAATCAACTTCCATCTTGTCGCCTGCCTTATGATCTACACGCATTGATACGTTGGTGTGGCCTTGCCATTTTTTGTAGTAAACTCGAAACATGGTGTGTTTATACCCATCTGGATGCTCCTCAATATATTCCTCCCACAGTTTGTAAAGTGTTACTCCTGGCTTTGTTAGCGCCTTCTGCATTTTCACAAACCGTTTCTGTAATCCTTCTAATTTCTCGCTTACAGGTGCGTCTTCGTTCTTTTGAAACAACAGGTGCAAATGACTATTGCTCATCCCTTCAACTTCCTTATAGGTTAGTTTGCTTGCCACAAACTGCGTGAGATATTTCTTAACGGTATTGCGCGATAACCCGCAATACCTACTGATAAACAACTTACTTTTCCCTTCGGTGTATAATCGTAATACTATTCTTAATTTATTCATTGCTATTGGTGTATTTGCCATCTGATTAACATTTATTGTTTGTTAATCAAATGTGACCAATAGATAATAATTATTCTTCCTCTTTTGGGGTGGTCAATTTGAACCGTTTTAACTGCTCACTTTAAACCGAAATGGGGTGGTCAATTTAAATCGTTTTTAGGTGGTCAATTTCACCGTTTTTTCCAGAATAGAAGCAAAGGCGAGGAATATCCTTGCCTGAACGATCTATATCCAAATTGAGTGCTTGCTCATAGTATTCCGCTACTTGATTGTAAGCTGCTACATGATGCTCTGCATCTGTATCAACCTCTACCAGTATTTTGAGTCCGTTACCACTTGGGGAGCGGAAACAGCAGAATGTGTAAACTGCCAAACGAGCAATATTGAAAGCGTTCTCCAATTCTTGTTCATTTAGCTTGTCTAAATCAAGAATGATGAAGCCACTGTATTGAACAAGTTTCTCTGCTGTACGTCCATCCTCAAATTTTCCTGATGCCGTAAAAGCAGGGAGTTGCTTTTTGAGTTTGTCAACTTCTTTCTTATTACCGTCTTGAACACATTTTCTGATTTTCTCCACTTCTTTACTGTACTTGCCTTCTTGAATGTCTTTTGTAATCAAGAGCAAGGATTTGTGTTCAATTATTTGAGTGAAGTTCTTATATATTGTTGCTGTAGCCATTGTAATCAATTTTTTAGGGTTTTAGAATGTTCATCTGCTGGGACCTTATGTTTGTCCAGCATTTCAAGAATATCACTCAGTCGGTAGTAAATCTTTCCTCCAATTTGGGAGTAAGAAACGATACCCTGGTCACGCCAGTTCTGTGCCGTTCGTTTACTGATGTACATGAGTTGCAGAAACTCTTGATTATCGAGAAATACATTCTCTATATCTGATTGCTTTGCCTTTAGGAACACCTCAATATTTATGAGGCGTTCCGTTAATTCTTTATAGGCTTCTTCTGTGATTAATATATTTCTCATGACTAAAACCTCCTTCCTTTACTGATTACATAATCTGCTGCCTGTTTGTCAATTTCATCCGTAGTGGTTTGACGGTTGCGCTGCAACCAATCATCCAGTTCCAGACGATTGAAATAAAGGCGTTTGCCTTGTGGACAGAAGTGAGGTATTGACTTAGTGCTGGTCAGCTTATATAAGTGACTTTGACTAAGGCCGAGATAGCTACACGATTCCGAGAAATTAAGGACTTCTTTTTTAAGCAAGCCCTGCTCGGTGATTAACTGCTCGATACTATCGAGCTTGCTGATTATTTGATTGTTATCAAGCATTACTTTAATTTTTAAATGTTACACAATGAATTAATTGTGTGCCTTTCAAAAACCGAGAACAAGGCACAGTGTCTCGGTGATTGATGGCTCAAAGTAAGCTTGAAAAAAGGGTGTACGGTAGTGGCAGGGGGTGGCGACACCCCTTGTTAAGTGGTTGATTTACAAGAAGAAAGGTTGGTTAGTTTTCTTTGTTTTTTCTTATCTCATCTAACAGATGTAGGAACTTTTCTTGCCAAAACTCCAATACCTTATCGTCCAACTCTCGATATTTGTTATTGAAACTCTTTGTTTTGATACCGTCAGTTTTGGTAGTCTTAAAAGCAGCTTCTGCCAACTTACCATAATCAGTTTTGTTTTTTGGGTTCAGCAAGCCAATCTCATCAAACGCCCTAAACAAGTAGGCAAGTTGCGGCACGGTCATTTTGGCTTCTATTTTAGCAAAGTCCAACTTTTGTAGCTTAGAGAAGTCAATATGCATATTGGCTGTGTAAAACTCTTTTTGAGCCTTTAGCCAGTGGTTTATTTTATTGGGGATGGATGGTTTAAATTCTACGTCTTTGACTTTCACATTGGTGTCTGTTACTTTCAACTTTTCCGCAGCCTTGTCTATCACTTCAATCTTCTTGTTGGCCAATGAGTGTTCTTCTGCTTTTTCGAGAATTTCAGTAGTGTATGCTTCAAATGCTTGTTCCGTTCTTTTAGGATCAAGTAGTTCATCATAGCCTGGATTCGTTTCTTCCTTATATAGTTCACGCAGGAATATGAGGTTTTCAAGTACTTGAATATTTTCAAGGTATAAGTCTTTTTTACTCTGAATATCGCTTAAAGATTTGCCCATTGCAGAGAAGTTGACCAGTTTTTCTTTACTCTCATTGATGAGTTTTACTGCTCTGTCATACTCATAGGGTTTATCGTGAATAAAAATCTTTATTATACGGTTGTAAAAGGACGGTAGTTTGCTACTAACACTCATGCTTGGTGAAGGCAATCCCATGATTTTAGTCCAAAGGTCATCTTCTGTAAGAATATCTTGTTTTAAGTATGAAGGAAATAATTCCTGTATTTCTAAGTAGATACGGATGATGACTGTGCGTAGTACCTTCATCACATAATCGGAGTTCTTTTTCTCCAATTCAGTTTCATCAGTAGGTATTTCATCAAAGGGCTTATTGTCAACATATCCCGTTTTCTTGATTGTTAACTGACATTCTTTGAGGAAATATTTAAGTTGGTCTAATACTTTATTGATGAGGTGTTGACCGTCCTTTTGGCTTTCGCAAGAATTAACGACCCTGTTGAGGTAACTCATGAATCTTGTTTCCTCATTTTTAATGAGGTAATAATAAAATTCAGACTTACTGTTATGGTAGAAAGGAGTGTCTATATCATATAGCGGTTCAAACAGATCCTCATCAGCTTCTTTTATGCTGATTTTGTTATCATCCATTTCAAATATGTATTCTTTGCCTTCAATTATAGATGGATGGTCTTTTAGGGCCTCATTCATCACTTTCATAAATTCATCAAAACCACCTTTTGGTACTTTAAAACTTGGAGATAGTTTCTGTTTGAACTTCTCTTCTGATCTATTGGCAGAAAGCCAAGGGCGCAAACCCTCAAAGAGGATGCTGTTAAATATGTTGAGTTCTATTTTCATAAGTCCAGATGTATTTTGTTAGCAGCTTCTCTTTTCTTCTCATCAATTACTTTCGCATATATCTGAGTAGTTTTTAATTCTTTGTGTCCGAGCAATTTTGATACCGTGTAAATATCGGTGCCAAGCGTGAGTTGTAATGTTGCGTATGTGTGCCTTGCACAGTGAAACGAAATAGTTTTTGAAACACCTGCTCTCATCATCCATTGCTGTAATTTGACGTTGTGCCAGGAGCTATATTTCAACCCCTTAAATACTCTTTCTTCCGGTTCATCCTCATCACCAAGTATTTTCCTTGCTTGGTCTGAAATTGGTAATGTTTCAACTCCTTTAGTTTTCTGTTGTCTAAATCGAATGTACCAACCCATTTCATTAGAATGTTGAATCTCTGACCAAATCATTTTTTGTACATCTGACCAACGTAACCCCGATAACGAACTGAAAATAAACGCATCCTTTAGTAATGGTATATCACACTTAGCTTTAACTGCAGCCTGTAATTCTTCAAGGGTTAAGAACTCCCGTTGAGGCTCTCCTTGTTTGAAAGCAGACACTTGCTCGGCAGGATTCTTTGATATAATATCATCCCTGAGTGCTTGCTTCAGTGCAGCACGCACCTTATTGAAATAGGAGTAACATGAGTTTTGTGATAAATGTTGCTCTGCTGGTGTACGTGCGTCATTCTGCAAGTAATCTTTGAAATCTTCTAACCATTTTTTATCAATCACTGCAAAGCTGACATCTGTTTTTACAAACTTCTTTAGGTGCTTGAATGTGCTATCCCAATTACCATAATTGCCTTTGCTGGATTTGCGTTTCTCTGAAAGCATTTCAACATAGCGGAGAAAACTACCTTTCAATCTTGATTTATCCTGAAAACCAATCCCGTCCTAAACGATAAAAAAGTTTAAAAAAATAGAGAGTTAATTTTAAGTATCTCAAATTACCTTTGAGTTGCACCACAAAAAACGCCCTCTCTATGT
>JAESTK010000240.1 GCA_016763645.1 Flavobacteriales bacterium | reverse complement strand
TGATTCAATTGTCTAAATACACATTGAGTTTGTTCATTTATATATATATATTTGTCGTCCTTATATATTTTTACTCTTGATAAACTGAATGATAATGAGAAAATTACTTATTGCGTTAGCTGCCATTACATTATTCGCTTCCTGTGGAGAACCTAAAGAAACGCAACAAAGGACACAACAAAAGGCAAAAGGGCCTGTTATGTACGGGGGTGTTTTCAGATTAAACGAAGTAGAAGACTTTAGAAATTTATATCCTCTTAATGTTACAGAGGTAACCTCTTTTAGAATTGCGAATCAGGTTTATGAAGGGCTAGTAAAATTTAGCTCCAAAGACTTGTCGATTATTCCCTCATTAGCAGAGCGTTGGGAGATAAATGAAGAGGCAACAAAATTTACATTCTTTATTAGAAAAGGAGTTATGTTTCATGACGACCCTTGTTTTCCTGAAGGGAAAGGGCGTGAAGTTACCGCAGATGACTTTTTATATAGCTTTACAAACCTATGCACTTCCTCATCTGAAAATCAAATGTTCGGGCTACTTTTCGACAAGAAAGTAAAAGGCGCTAGTGAATATTACCAATCAACCATTGATGGAGCCCCTTTAGCAGATGGCGTTTCTGGAATTAAAATTATAGATAAATACACTATTCAACTCGAGTTAGAAAATTCTTTTGCAGGGTTTTTAAATATAGTTGGCCACAATGGGTGTTGGGTTATACCAAAAGAAGCCGTAGAAGAATATGGTATAGATATGCGTATAAAATGTGTTGGCACTGGTGCTTTTACGGTTAAAAAAGTTAAAGAAGGTGAAGCTGTTATTTTAGCAAAAAACCCCAACTACTGGAAATTTGACGAATTTGGCAATCAACTTCCATATTTAGACGCAATTCGTTTTTCTTTCTTAAAGGAGAAAAAAGCTGAGTTGTTAGAATTTAAAAAAGGAAACCTAGACATGGTTTTCCAACTACCTTTAGAAATGATTGATGAAGTCGTTGGAGAATTAGAAGATGCTAAACTAGGTGGAAACAAACCATTTCAAATGCAAGTTAACTCAGCGTTTAGCGTTCAATATTATGGCTTTCAAAATAAATCAGAATTGTTTTCGAATAAAGATGTAAGAAAAGCGTTTAACTATGCTATCGACCGTGAAAAATTAGTTACCTATACTCTTCAAGGAGATGGAACACCTGGTATATATGGAATTGTTCCTCCTGGGCTAAAAGGGTACGAATACGATAGTTTAAGAGGGTATTCTTACGATCCAGAAAAAGCTATGGACTATTTTGCAAAAGCTGGCTACCCTAACGGAGAAGGATTTCCTGAAATTACACTTCAATTAAATAGCGGGGGCTCCAGAAACATTCAACTAGCTGAAGCCATTCAAAGCATGTTGATGGAAACACTAAATATTTCTATAAAAATGAATGTAATGCCATTCGCACAACACCTTGAAGCGCTCGAAACGGGTAAAACTCTGTTTTGGAGATCTGCTTGGTTAGCCGATTATCCAGACCCAGAAAACTTCTTAAGTTTACTTTACGGCCCTCTCGTTCCAGAAAAATTAGAAGAAAAATCATATATTAATTCTGTAAGGTATCAAAGTGAAGCATACGACACCATATTCGAAAAAGCCTTGGCAACTGTAGATAAATCAGAACGATTTAAATATTACAGAATGGCAGACCAAATCGCGTTAGACGATGCGCCTTATATGCCTATTTGCTACGATGAATTTACGAGGTTACTGCAAAGAAATGTTCGTAATTTTCCTGCAAATGCAATGGAATATAGAGATTTCTCAACCGTCTTTTTTAAAGACTAACTACAACAAAAACATTAACCAACAAGAGACCCCCTTTCGGGGTCTTTTGTTTTTCACAACAGTCTATTAAAAACACATTGTTTAAAAATAGGTCTGGGCCGAACAATAGAAAGTAGCTTAATCGAGTACTATTGTTCTAAATATATAGGCTAGATGAATTTTCGAGTAATATCAATGGCTGCAGTAATAGCAGTAACCCTTTTCTCTTGCATCCCTGCGAGACAAGTAGAAGAACTTCAAAGTAAATACGATAAATGCGATACGGAAAGAAGCGCAATTATGTCGGAAAAGCGCGACTTAGAAACCGAAAACACCGAATTACAATCCAATGTTGATAGAATGACAAAGGATATGAGTGTGCTCACAAAAGATACCACGGTTTTAGGGACTTCCATTCGAAAAATGACAAAACAGTACGACAAAATTAATCGGCTAAATGATGAGCTGTTAGAAAAAATGGCTTTACTTCAAAAAGGTAGTAATGCAGAAAACCGAAAACTTCTCGAAAATTTACAAATTGCTCAAGAAGATTTACAACGTAGAGAAGATGAGCTGAAAGACGCTCAACGCGAGCTAAACGAAAAACAAATGGCACTACAAAAAGCACAATTGGATTTAGAAAAAACAGAACTTGTCTTGCAAGAGCGTGAAAAAAGAGTGAATGAATTAGAAAAAATTATTGCCGAAAAAGACGCTGCTGTAAAAGCACTAAAAGATAAAATTGCAGCAGCACTATTAGGGTTTAAAGATAAAGGGCTTACTGTTGAACAGCGTAACGGAAAAATCTACATATCTATGGAAGCTAAGTTATTGTTTCCAAAAGGGAGTACAACCGTTGATCCAGAAGGGCAAAAAGCGTTGGTTGAACTAGCAAAAGTTTTGCAAGACCAAAAAGAACTCGAAATATTGGTAGAAGGTCACACCGATACCGATAAATTATCTGGAAACGGCCCAATAAAAGACAATTGGCAACTAAGCGTTATGCGTGCTACAGCCGTGGTTAAAATTATGCTGAGCAACAGTACAATCGATGCGACACAAATCACCGCTGCAGGCCGTGGAGAACACTTACCCGTTGATTCTGCAGATACCGAAGAAGCAAAAGCAAAAAACAGACGAATAGAAGTGATTCTTACTCCGAATTTAGATGAATTATTTGAAATAATTGATTCTGGAGGAGCAACGACAGAATAATTTTTCGAATTAAATATTACAACTCCAAAACTTAATATTTGATTCAGTCCAAATCAATAACAAAATACTCGGAAGGTTCTTTTTTTGAATCCGAAGATGCCATTGCCCTGGAAGCTCCTTTAGAAATTCGTTTGGGGTTTGGTTCCGAAAATGAACGAGAGCAAAGAAGTATTTCTGTTACTATGCGCACTCAGGGCAATGATGAAGAACTTTCTTTAGGGTTTTTAATTACGGAAGGAATCATAGAACACGCTAAAGATTTACTCTCCATCAAACATTGTGGAGAAGTAAAACAAGAAGAGAAGAACAACATCATTCGAGCAGAACTGAAGCCTGAAATTAACGTTGATTGGAAAAAACTAGACCGTCATTTTTACACCACAAGTAGTTGTGGTGTCTGTGGCAAATCTTCAATTGAAGCCGTACGAAACAATTGTTTACTCCCGATTAAAACACAAATAAAAATTCAAGCCAAAACTATTCTCCAACTTGCCGAACAACTCAATAATTCTCAACTAATTTTTAACCTAACTGGAGGCATTCACGCCTCAGCTCTATTCGATGAAAAAGGAACATTATTGCTCATTAGAGAAGATGTGGGAAGACACAATGCATTGGATAAAATTATTGGTGCTTGTGCAACAAAGAACGAGCTACCACTTTCAGAAAACATTCTATTGTTAAGCGGAAGAATAAGCTTCGAATTGGTACAGAAATCTGCCATTGCTGGAATACCAATAATAGCCGCTTTCGGAGCGCCATCAAGCTTAGCTGTCGATTTAGCAGAAGAAATGAACATCACCTTAATTGGGTTCTTAAAAAAAGACAAATTCAATATTTATACAGGAAACCCAAGAATACAATGAAACAACATTTCGAAATTCAACGCGCGACAAGAACAAATATACTTGCTGCAATTGAAGGCTTGTCAACCGAACAACTAAATCAAATTCCAGAAGGTTTTAACAACAATATAATTTGGAATATTTGCCATATTTTAGTTACCCAACAACTTTTAATTTACGGATTATCAGAAACTCCGTTTACAATCGATAATTCATTAATTGAACAATTTAGAAAGGGAACTTTCGCTTCGGCTCCTTTGTCAAAATCCGAAATAGAAACCATTAAATCTATCTTTATTTCAAGTATTGATGCCTGTCAAAAAGATTACGAAAATGAGGTATTCCAAGCCTATAAAACTTACACCACAAGCTATAATATTACACTCGAATCGGCTGAAGACGCTATCCTTTTTAATAATATTCACGAAGGCTTACATTACGGATATATTATGGCAATGAAGAAATTGGTAACATAAACAAACGCCCGTTTTTCTTTGTATTTCGGGCTTTTTTTCTAATTTTATTGACAATTCTACACTAAAAAAGAATATGTCAAAAAATTTAAGTGAACTTACCGGCAGAAAAGGTCTGTCAGAAAACCTCTTCGAAAAACTTGGTGATGCTGCCTTAGCCGAAGGCACTCCATCAAAAAAAGACCTCGACCAACTAGCCGATGAATTCTTAATCGGCAAAGCAAATACTTATGGTACAGCCTCTTTTTACGACTTCACGAAACTTGAAAATAAAGGCAAAAAAGCGTACGTATGTAATGGAACCGCTTGTGTTTGTGCAGGAAAACAAGAAGCGGTAAAAACAGAATTAGAAAACCATTATTCTGTTAACGAAATTGGACACATGACCTGCTTAGGTCGTTGTCACGAAAACTCAGCTTTTCATATTAATGGCGTAAATTATTCGGGAAACGATATTAAAGATGTTGCCAGTCTTAAATCGCGAACCTCAAATCAATTTAATGTAGGAGCAACCACCGAAATATTAACAAAGCCTTATTCTGGATTCGAAGAATACTATTCGTTACTCAAAGAATCGCTAAAAAAAGATGCTACGGCACTTCTTAATGAAATTAAAAAATCGAACATTCGTGGACGTGGTGGTGCTGGTTTCCCAATGGGTTTTAAATGGGAGGCTTGTAGAAATGAAGAAAACGACACCAAATTTATCATTTGCAATGCAGATGAAGGAGACCCTGGAGCCTATTCCGATGGTTATTTACTAGAAGAGCAGCCTCACTCTGTTTTATTCGGGATGATGATTGCTGGATACATTACAGGCGCGAAATGGGGTGTATTATATATCAGGGCCGAATACCCTGAGTCGGTTACAATCATTCAAAATGCGATTAATGAATTGCGTGAAAACAACTTGCTAGGAGAAAATATCGATGGCAGTAACTTTAGTTTCGACCTCAAAATAATAAAAGCGCAAGGAGCCTATATCTGTGGCGAAGAAACTGCACTTATCAACTCCATTGAAGGACAACGACCAGAGGTTAGAACTCGCCCACCGTACCCAACTCAACAAGGGCTATTCAATAAACCGACCATTGTAAATAACGTTGAAACATTGGCCGCTGTTCATGCCATTTTGAAAGGCGGTGGAGATGCATACAACCAATTAGGGACAGAAAAATCGAGTGGAACAAAACTAGTTTGTTTAGATAGTTTTTTCAATAAACCTGGGATTTACGAAGTCGAAATGGGAATACCTCTTTCAACAGTAATTAATGAATTAGGAGGCGGCTTTAAATCTCCTGTTAAGGCAATGCAAATTGGAGGCCCTCTTGGTGGTGTTGTTCCTATTTCTAAAATTGATAGCCTTTCTATCGATTTCGAATCGTTTGCAAACGAAGGGTTTTTATTAGGTCACGCTTCAGTGGTTTGCATTCCAGAAGATTTCTCTATGATGAAGCACATCGAACACCTTTTCGATTTTGCCCAATACGAAAGCTGCGGAAAGTGTTTCCCCTGCAGGTTAGGCACAAAGCGTGGTCAAGAAATGGCAGAAAAAGCACTCAATAGCGATTATAAAATTGACAGGAAATTATTAGACGATTTACTCAATACATTGGAAGCAGGCTCTCTTTGCGCGCATGGTGGAGGAATTCCATTACCGATTAAGAACATTATGCAGTATTTCGATAGTGAACTAAATCAATACTTGAAAAACTAGCTATGAAATAAGTTTCGAAAGTCTCAACTATTTTTTAATAGCGAAATGCACGAATGAATACATAACAACTATGAAAGCATACATCAACAACCAACCACACGAATTTAAAGATGGCGAAACCATTTTAAATTTCGTTAAGCGAGTAGTAAGCGAAGACATAATCCCAACACTTTGCGATGCGCCAAATTTAGAAGCATTCGGCTCGTGTCGTGTTTGCAGTGTAGATGTTGCGTTAGAAAAAGACGGTAAAACAAAAACTATGGCATCTTGTCATACACCTGTAATGCCTGACAGCTATATCTATCCTGACTCTGAAGGGATACAAGCGCTTCGTAAAAACATTATAGAGCTTGTTTTAACCGACCACCCTTTAGATTGCTTAACCTGTGAAGTAAATGGAAATTGCGAATTGCAAGATGTTGCGGCTTCCGTTGGTATTACACAAGTTCGTTATCCCGAAGGTGCCAATCATTTAGATAAAGTAAAAGACGATTCTCACCCATATATGCGTTCCGAATTATCGAAATGTATTAACTGCTATCGATGCGTTAGGGCTTGTGATGAAGTTCAAGGCGAATTCGTTTTAAGCATGGCTGGTCGTGGTTTCGATTCGCATATCATTAAAGGCAATAACGAATCATTTATGGGTTCTGATTGCGTAAGTTGTGGTGCCTGTTCACAGGCGTGTCCAACGAATGCAATTTCTGATGTGTTTCAATCCAAGTCTGTTCAGGCAACCGAAAAAACAAGAACTATTTGCACGTATTGCGGAGTTGGTTGTAACCTTGAGGTTAGCACAAAAAATGGGAAAATACTATCGATTCAAGCACCTTACGATGCAAAGTCGAACGAAGGGCATACCTGTTTAAAGGGGCGATACGCTTTCAAGTTTTACGACCACGAAGACCGTTTAACTTCACCCATGGTGCGAAAGAATGGTGAACTAGTAGAAGTAAGTTGGGATGAAGCCTACGACTACATGGTAGATAAATTCACATCATTAAAAACCGAATTCGGTCCCGACTCTATTGCGGGAATCTCTTCAGCAAGAACTCCAAATGAGGAAAATTACCTCATGCAGAAATTTATTCGTGCGGTAATCGGAACCAATAATATTGATTGTTGTGCAAGGGTTTGTCATTCGCCAACAGCATTGGGCATGCAACGTGCGTTTGGTACAGGAGCCGCTACTAATTCTATCAGCGACCTTGCCCATACCGATTGTATTATTGTAATTGGGGCCAACCCTACAGACGCTCACCCTGTAACTGGGGCGAAAATCAAGCAACGGATGATGCAAAGCAGTGTGAAAAGCATAATAGTTGACCCTCGTAAAATAGAGTTAGCCAAATATGCAACTTATCATCTTCAACTGCGCCCTGGAACCAACGTGGCGTTACTAAATATGACGATGTATTACATCATTACAGAAAATGTGCTAGACCAAGCTTTTGTGGATGATAGAACAGAGGGGTTTGAAGATTTCAAAACCAATATCTTGAAGTTAGATATGGACGAGTTATCTCGCATTACTGGTGTTGACAAAAACTTAGTAAAAGATGCTGCTGTTACGTATGCAACCGCAAAAGCAGCAATGGAATTTCACGGACTGGGCGTTACGGAACATACCCAAGGAACATACACCGTTCAGTTAATTGCTGATTTAGCTATGATTACCGGTAACATTGGCAAGAAAGGGGCAGGTGTTAATCCGCTGAGAGGGCAAAACAACGTTCAGGGAGCTGCTGATATGGGGTGTCAGCCTCATCAAGGAGCAGGATATATGGATGTAACCCGCCCGGAAATGCATCAGAAATACAATACGTTTTACGGTGTGGATATTGTTCCGGATCATGTTGGTTTGAAGATTCCTGAAATGTTTAATGAAGCTATCAATGGTAACTTAAAAGCACTTTGGATTATCGGAGAAGATGTGGTGCAAACGGACCCAAATACGCAAAAAGTAATTAAAGCATTGTCTAACCTGGATATGCTGGTAGTTTCTGAATTATTTATGACTGAAACAGCTAAACTGGCAACTGTACTTCTACCTTCTTCTTCTTTCCTTGAAAAAGAGGGGACATTTACCAATGGAGAAAGAAGAATTCAGAAAGTTCAGAAAGTTGTTGAACCATTGGCAGGAACAAAAGGCGATGGTCAGCAAGTTATCGACATTATGAATCGAATGGGTTACGCTCAACCGGATTATACTGCCAAAGGAATGTTGGAAGAAATTTCTCAAATTGTACCATTCTTTGCTGGAGTAAAATGGGATGAATTGGGTGATAATGGTAAACAATGGCCCGTATTACCTGACGGAACAGATACGCAAATGCTGCACATCGAAGAGTTCAAAAAAGGAAAAGGAACTTTCTCCTATTTCGACTGGAAAGAGTCTAATGAGATTGAAAAACATGGGAAAGACTTCCCGTATATCATTACTACCAATCGCGAATTAGAGCATTACAATTGTGGTGCAATGACCCGTAGAACAGGCAATGTAGCCCTTCTTACGGAAGACGTACTACTAATTCACCCAGAAGATGCAGCAAAAGAAGGATTGGCTGAAGGAGACTTTGTCTGTATAGAAAGTGCAAGAGGAAAAGTGGATATTAAAGCTAAAATAACCGATGAGGTAAAACCTGGTATTCTAAGTTCTACATTCCACTTCCCTGAAATAATGTTGAATAATATAACTTCCGATGAACATTGTTCTGAAGCGATGTGCCCTGAATACAAAGTGGTAAGTTGTAGAATCAGAAAAAGTAAAGGGAAACATAAAGTGTTAGCTGAGGCATAACCATTGAAAAACTTAATCTACTTACTGCTTTTACTTCCGTCCTTTTTCCAGAAGGAAGTACCTGCTATTCAAACTAAGGCTTTCGAAATCAACCCTTCTCCTTTCATCATTGATATCAGAAACCACTACCTAAAACATGAGGTAACTGATCAAGACAGCAAAAAAGGACGAGAATTATTGATCCAAATGCAAAATGCCTCTGGCGGAAAAGAAAACTGGCAGGCACACAAAAGGGGTACTTTTATTCAAAAAGCCGATTGGTATGGAAAACTGAAAATGTCGCATTGGGATACTCTTCCTCAGTTATATCAACTCTCCTGCGAATTGGGAAAAAATGAGGGTGACTTAACCTATTTAAATGGTCCAAATTCCGGAACTGTATGGCGAGTCGATAATGGATCTTGCTATTCAATGCCTGAAAACGGGGAACCTCAGTTAAAGGAAAATAAGATTGCTCAACATAAAATAGAGTTCAAAAGCTATTGGTTTCAGTTTCCATTTAGGATTAGCGAAGCTGAGTTTGTTTCTTATGCGGGAGAAACAACTATTGACGGGGTAGATTACGAACTAGTATACGCTACCTGGGGTAGTGAAAAAGCGAACAAACAATACGACCAGTTTATTCTTTACCTCAACAAAAAGACACATTTTACCGAGCAACTTCATTTTACCGTTCGGGAGGTGAGCAATGCAATAAGCTTTACTGCAAGGTTTGATGGTTTCAACACTTTTGACGGAATAACGCTTCCAACAAGTCAGTACATAACCAAAGGCCGTCCTGAAGGAAAAGGTAGGATTAAATTCCATGAAAACCACTACACTTCTATTACCTTTGGCAACTAAATTATAAAACAAATAAAATGGCCACCATAACTTTAAAAGGAAACGAAATTCATACATCAGGAACGCTTCCATCCACCGGAGATAAATTGAATAATTTCGAACTTGTAGCTACGGATTTATCTACTAAAACGTTAACTGATTTTTCTGGAAGCAAACTGGTACTCAATATTTATCCAAGTATTGATACGGGAACTTGTGCCACTTCTACTCGAAAATTTAATGAATTGGCCACTTCGATGGAAAACACAAAAGTATTGTGTATTTCTAGAGATTTGCCCTTTGCTCAGAGTCGTTTTTGTGGTGCCGAGGGGTTAGAAAACGTAGTTATGCTATCTGACTTTAAGTCCGGTAAATTCGGGGCAGATAACGGGCTGCAAATTACAGATGGTCCTCTTGCCAATTTAAACTCTCGTTGCATTATTGTTCTTGATGAAAACGGTACAATCTTACATACTGAGCAGGTAAATGAAACCGTTGACGAACCAAACTACGACGCTGCACTTGCTGCACTTTAATGAAGGTTGTTTCGACCAATATTGCTGAAGCCAGAACGGTACTCAAAAACGGGAAAGAGGTAAAAACAGGCATTTACAAAATGCCTGCGAAAGAGGGAATTTATCTTGGCAAAACTGACGTGAAAGATGATGCCGTTGTCGATCGGAAATTTCACGGAGGAGAAGACAAAGCCTGTTATTTGTATTCTGCAGATCATTACCCGTTCTGGAAAGAACAATACCCTGATTTAGACTGGCACCTGGGGATGTTTGGAGAAAACCTGACGATTGATGGGTTGGACGAGTCAAAAATTCGGATAGGGGCTACTTTTGAAATCGGTGAAGCAATCATCCAGGTTTCTGAACCACGGAGACCGTGCTCCATTCTTGGTATTCGACTTAATGATGTTGGCCTAGTTAAAAAATTCATGAACGAACCTTATCCCGGAATCTATGTTCGGGTGCTAAAAGAAGGCGTAGTAAAATCTGGAGATGACTTAAAACACACTAATCCTTCTTATGGCAATTTAACGATCAAAGCCGTTTATTCAATTTTTTCTGAAAACAAAAGAAATACGAATTTGATGATCGAGGCATTGTGTGAACCCTATCTATCAAAGGACTGTAAAAATAGTATAAGGAAACGGTTGAAATAACCATT
>JAESTK010000239.1 GCA_016763645.1 Flavobacteriales bacterium | reverse complement strand
TATCACATGCGATTGTTTTTTATATTTGCTCATACTTCACAAATATAGGCATAGCCTCAATTACATTACCACCTGCAAAGCAGGTGGTTTCTTAAGGTAAAATGAAACTCTACATCATAGCAGGAGAAGCATCGGGAGACTTACACGCTTCAAATTTAATGAAGGCATTAAAATCTGAAGCGCCAGATACACAGTTTCGTTTTTGGGGAGGCGATTTAATGCTTAAACAAGACAAGAACCTAGTAAAACATTATCGTGATTTAGCTTTTATGGGCTTCACCGAAGTGTTGATGAATCTCAGAGCTATAAAAACAAACTTAAGCTTCTGTAAACGAGACCTTCTAAGCTATCAACCCGATGCACTAATTCTGGTCGACTACCCAGGATTCAACCTTAGAATAGCAGAATTTGCAAAGAGCAAAGGCATCAAAGTATTTTACTATATATCGCCAAAAGTTTGGGCGTGGAACCAAAAAAGAGCGTTAAAAATTAAAGCTTGTGTTAATGAAATGTTTACCATTTTTCCGTTCGAAACGGAGTTCTACCAAAAATACAATTACAAAGTACATTATGTTGGACACCCCTTACTCGATGCCATCAACAACACTTCATTTTCGGATTCTGAAAAAGAAAATTTTATAACTCTAAATAAACTCTCAGATAAGCCTATTATCGCTTTGCTTCCTGGCAGTAGAAAACAAGAAGTCAATCGTATATTGAAGGCAATGCTTTCTGTTCAGGAAAGTTTTACAGATTATCAATTTGTAATTGGAGGCGCGCCATCTTTATCTAAAGAATTTTATCAACCTTTTCTTTCCGAGAATACCAACATCATTTTCGACCAGACCTACGGCTTGTTAAAAATAGCTGAAGCGGCTCTAGTAACTTCAGGAACTGCGACCCTAGAAACTGCTATTTTTAATGTACCTCAAGTTGTTTTCTACAAAGCTGGAAGGATAACTTATCAAATCGCAAAAAGGCTAATCAACGTAAAGTTTATCTCTCTAGTTAATTTAATTCTTGATAAAAAAGCTGTTACCGAACTCATTCAAGATGATTTGAATACTGAACAAATAACTGAAGAACTAAACAACATACTCGGAAAAAACCGAGCACAGCAACTTATCGATTACAAAGAATTAAGGGAGTTACTTGGCGGACATGGCGCTTCTGAAAAAACTGCATCACTAATGTTGAAAACTCTTAACGAACCAAGTAGAAGTCATTCGTCCTAGAATTAGCTTTGCGCAGATGCGTACATGGTTAATTATATTATTCTCGCTAGGAGCCTCTTTATCATTATTTTCCAACAATGATATTGTAAGGGTTGGTATTCTCCACCAACGAGAACCAATTGCAGTTTTGTTTGCTCCACATACTGGAAGCTATGAAGTAATTGGAGATGGCAAATTACTTTATACAGTAAAAGAAAAAGATGCGATTCAGGTAACAAATACTGGTGGAAAGTTGCATTTGAAATCGTTCAATCAAGACCTAGGAACAGTGAGTAAAGTTTTCTTTAAACGGACAAAATGGGGTTCTATTTTTAAGGTAAAACCAACTCGGCCAAATCGCTACGAACATCAATATTTCGACAACTTAACTATAACCCCTAAAGGAACCAAGTTAAGGTTAGTCAACTCCGTTTATATCGAACATTACGTAGCTGGCGTAATAGAATCTGAAGCAGGATCGAGTCAAAATTTAGAGTACTACAAAGTACAAGCTATTATTTGTAGAACGTATGCATTGGCCAATAAACCGCGACACCGTAAAGAGGGATTTAACGTATGCGATAAAGTTCACTGCCAAGTTTATCACAACCGAAGCAGACATAATTCGGACATACAAAAAGCAGCAAACGGCACAAAAGGAATTGTAGTTGTTGATAGCGATATTGACCTAATTACTGCAGCATTTTTCTCGAATTGTGGAGGGCAAACTGTAAATTCAGAAGATGCATGGATATACCCGCTACCCTACTTAAAATCGGTATGCGACACCTTTTGCACAGATATGCCACATGCTGCGTGGGTAAAAGATATTCCGAAGGAAGTATGGCTAAATTACCTAAGTAAAACCTATAATTTCCCTGTTAATGATTCACTCTATGTAGATTGTGCTATTGAGCATTTTCCAGAAATGAGAGAAAAATACTTCAGTTATATCGACTCAACAATTACAACGCCAAAAATTAGAGTGGACATGAAATTTCGATCTGCTCATTTCAATTTAATTGATGAAGGAGACACCATTAAATTTATCGGAAATGGCTTTGGACATGGTATTGGACTGTGTCAAGAAGGCGCTATGAAAATGTCAACATCGGGATATACTTTCAGTGAGATATTACACTATTATTACACTAGCGTACACCTAATCGATTTAGAAAATATCGACTTTTTTAGGGATTAATAGATAACCTTGTGTCTCGTGGGGAAAGTGTTAGAATCAATAACATTAAAACTTGGCAGACCACTGATATTTCCAGTCTCAGAAACCAACAACATGAATCTTGGTGTAATAGACAAAAAGGAGTCTGTATTTTTTCAATTAATTATGGAGGAAATTTATGTGGACTTGCAACATAATTATGGACACCGAGTTAAGGGTCATGCTGCTTGTTTATAAATAATATTTTCTAGTTCAAATTCGTTTATTGTTTTGTAATTCAATGCAGAATGTCTTCTGTTGCGATTATACCAAGTTTCTATCTGATTTAAAGATTGACGTTTCAGCATCAGTTTTTCGAATATACTCATTTTTGTAAACCCATTCTGTTTTTAGGCTCTTAAAAAAGCTTTCAGCTACAGCATTGTCCCAACAGTTTCCTTTCCTGGACATGCTCTGTTCGATTACCTGGTAACTTTTAAGAATATTTCTGAACTTAATGCAAGCATACTGAGAACCTCTATCCGAATGGAAGATTAGGGGCTGTTTAATTGGTCGGTTTCCAACAGCCATATACCATGCTTTGATAATGGTTGACTCTGCTGATAAGTTTTCACTCATTGCCCAGCCTATAACTTTACGATCAAATAAATCGATAATTACCGTTAGATATAACCACCCTTGTGCCGTTTCAATATAAGTAATGTCTGACACCCAAACTTCGTTTTTTCTGGATGTAGTAAATCTTCTATTTAGCCTATTGGGTGCTATGGGGTAATTATGATTCGAATCGGTAGTGTGTTTGAATTTACGTTTTCTTCTCGCTTGTAAATCTGATGACTTCATCATCCTTGCCGTTCTGGGTCGAGACACTTTAAATCCACGTTTCTCAAGTTCTACACACATTCTTGGAGAGCCATAACTTTGGTGACTCTCTTCAAAAATAGAATGTATCTCTTGTATGATTTCTTGATTCTCATTCCATCTTTTTGATGGACCAGAACAAAGCC
>JAESTK010000335.1 GCA_016763645.1 Flavobacteriales bacterium | reverse complement strand
GAGGGAGAAGTACTGGGAAGTATGGTTGCGATGGGGCACGAACAAGTGCTTTTTTGTAACGATGAAAAGACAGGGTTGAGAGCAATTATTGCAGTTCATAATACTGTTCTTGGCCCAAGTTTAGGAGGCACAAGGATGTGGAATTACTCATCAGAACAAGAAGCGCTAAAAGATGTGTTGCGCCTTTCAAGAGGCATGACATTTAAAGCGTCTATTTCAGGTTTGAATTTGGGCGGGGGAAAAGCTGTTATAATTGGTAATTCCAAAACTGACAAAAGTGAAGCGCTATTCAGAAGGTTTGGTCAGTTTGTAGATAGTTTAAACGGAAAGTATATTACAGCAGAAGATGTAGGTATAAATCCACAAGATATTAATTGGGTGGCACAAGAAACAAATCATGTTTCTGGTTTGCCAGGAAAAGGAGGAGACCCATCTCCAGTTACAGCTTATGGAGTTTACATGGGTATGAAAGCTGCTGCCAAAGAGCAATGGGGCAATGATTCTCTTGCTGGTAAAACAGTTGCAGTACAAGGTGTAGGTCATGTGGGAATGTACTTGGTAGAACATCTTGCAAAAGAAAATGCGGACATTGTGGTAACGGATATAGATACAGGTGCAGTATCGCAGGCAGTTTCAGAACATGGTGCAACTGCCGTTGATTTAGATGCGATTTACGATGTAAATATGGACATTTATGCGCCCTGCGCATTGGGAGCAACGGTTAATGATGATACACTTTTGCGATTGAATTGTTCAATTATAGCTGGAGCAGCAAATAACCAATTAGCAAATGAGAGAAACCATGGACAAGCAGTTATGGATAAAGGAATTATTTACGCTCCCGATTTTCTAATTAATGCAGGCGGGTTGATTAATTGCTACTCGGAATTACATGGTTATGATAAAGCTGGAGCGATGTCGCAAACCGAAAAAATTTACCAAACTACTTTAGATATTATTGCAATGTCTAAAAACGAAGGAATTCCAACTTATATGGCAGCAAATAGAATGGCTGAGGAGAGAATTGAGAATAATAGAAAATAAACAATAAAGAAACGTTCTTTAAATGCTGAATAGGAGATACATCCGCGTAAAGGTTTTCCAAGCCTTATATAAATATTATCAATCTAGCGATAGAGATATGGTTGCGGTAGAAAAGGAGTTGATGGCAAGTATTAACAAGATTAACGAGCTGTATGTATATATGCTTTTGTTTGTGCTTGAGTTGAGAGATTGTGCTCAAAAACAACAAAACCACGCCAAAGAAAAAAAGTTGGCAACCGAAGAAGACTTAAACCCAAACTCCCGTTTTATAGAAAATAGAGTCTTTAAAATATTGGACGAGAATACTTTGTTCAAAAAAATGGTGGAGAACAGAAAACTGTCGTGGTACTTAGAAGAATCGATGGTCAAAAAAATCTTTAATAAAATTAAAGAAAGCGAAGTGTACGGTAAATACCTATATACTGGCAATGGTACTTTTAAAGAAGATCAAGAAATTTTAACCAAAATTTACAAAAAGTTTATTTGGGAATATGAATTGCTTCATCATCATATCGAAGAAAAAAGTATTTACTGGATGGACGATTTAGCAATTGTAAACGTTGCCGTGCTTAAAACTATTAGCAACCTGAAAGAAACCGACCAGCCCGAAAGCGACATTTTAACCGATTTATTTAAGGATGAAAAAGATGATCGTGCTTTTTTAAAAGAATTACTAGCAAAAACAGCAGCTGACGATACTTTGTATGAAAATCAGATAATGAGTGCCGCTAAAAACTGGGAAGTAGACAGGATTGCAATTTTAGATATGATTTTAATGAAAATGGCGTTGTGCGAAATGCAAAACTTCTCAGGTATACCTATAAAAGTTAGCTTAAATGAGTACATAGAGTTATCGAAAGATTATAGCACACCAAAAAGTAAAACGTTTATTAACGGAATATTAGATAAACTTGCAGGGCAATTAAAAACCTCTGGCGAAATTGTAAAAACTGGTAGAGGATTAGTAGAATAAATAAAAAAAATGAAAAGAATAGTATTATCAGTAGCAGTAGTTGGTATGTTGTTCGCTAGCTGCGGAGAAGAACAAAAAGAATTATCAACCGACATTGTAGCAAATGACGCCACGGCAGAAGAAGGCGTAACGAATACCGCAATGCCTAAAATGAAATTTGAAAAAGATTTATTCGATTTTGGTAAAATTAGCCAAGGCGAAAAAGTATCATTTTCATACACCTTTAAAAATACAGGTGATGCTGATTTGGTAATTACATCAGCACAAGGAAGTTGTGGCTGTACTGTACCAACATGGCCAAAAGAACCAATTAAAGCTGGTGAAACTGGTACAATTGATGTGGTATTTGATAGCAACGGAAAATCAGGCAAACAGCATAAAAAAGTAACCATTGTAGCCAATACAACTCCTGCAACCAATGTGGTTGCGTTAACAGGAAGCGTAGTTGCTCCAGAAGAAAAATAAGATGATGAATAATTTACTAAATGTATTTTTAATGGCCTCTTCAGGAGGCGAAGACGGAGGAATGATGAATATTATTATGATTGTAGCAATCGTAGAAGTATTTTATTTTTTTATGATTCGACCACAACAGAAAAAGCAAAAAAATGAGAAAAAGTTTAGAGAATCTCTAAAAAAAGGGGATAAGGTTGTTACAGCAGGTGGTATTCATGGGAAAATTGCTGAAACAAAAGAGACGACTGTAATTATTGAAGTAGAAGGCGGAATGAAAATGAAAATCAACCGTAGTTCAGTTTCAATGAGCTATTCTTCTGGCGATTCTGAAGGAGAATCTGAGATTAAAGAAACAAAATAATTAATGTCCACTGTTTAGTGGCTTTATTTTTTGAGTGCTGAAAAAAATATAGAAAGATTTCGTCAAGGCTTTCAGCTTTCGAAAAATGTAAGTGTTTTTTTTGCCTTTTATTGGCAGTATTGTTTTGGCTGTTAAAATTGTTTTCGAATTCTTATACTACTATTGTTGAGTTTCCTGTGAAGTTTATCAATTTTCCAGTAAATAAAATTGCGGTTAACTATGTGCCTAATTCGCTAGCCGTTAAAGTAGAGGCACGGGGTTACGATTTATTTACTTTTGGTTTGTGGAGCGACCAGGACTCTATTGTAATTGATGGTAGGTATCTTCAGCAAAAAAGTGTAGGAGGAAAAGTCTATTCATATATTTCTACAAAAACGTTACTCATTAATGCTACCTCAGAAATAGATCGAGATATTTTGGTGAAAGAGCTGTTAATGGATACCATTCCTTTTCATTTCGAAGAAAAAATCACCAAAATGGTACTTGTGAATTTAGATTTAAAAATTTCTTTCGAAAAACAATATGCTCAAAAAGGAGAGCTTAAAATGCGGCCAGAGGCAGTACGAGTGAGTGGACCAAAGTCGCTTTTAGATACTCTTAGCAGGCTAAGAACGAGGCCAATTAAGGGATCAAGATCAAAAGTTGGGGACTAGGCATAAATACGAGTAAGTCTGAAAAGGAAAAACTCTTTGTTTCTCACACCTCTGAGTTGCGCTCTAAAAGCTTTTATTTTAGCATTAAAAG
>JAESTK010000238.1 GCA_016763645.1 Flavobacteriales bacterium | reverse complement strand
TAACTTATCAACACCTAACCGCAATTTTACTGAAATTGCTGCGTAACTCCAGTTAGTAAGTAGATTCTGAAACAAGTTCAGAGTGACAGATGCTAGTGATGCCTTCCATTTGGCGATCCGCCACCATTTTGCCTTTCTCTAAGCTTTTTCAGTAAATCTCGTTTAAAGTTGTGTTCAGCTTTGTAGAGTTTTGCTACTTTTTTAATAGGTAAAACAGCTTTAAACTTTTCGTGGTACTGCTTTTCAATATCTAACTCGGCTTGTCGCATTTCGAAGCGCTTGTTTACTGCATCTTCAATTTCGCTGTCGCTCATCGAGTCGAAATCTTGCTTTTTACTTGGGTGATTAGCCTCGCGTAACTGGTGCAGATTATCTTCTTTTTCGTTGTAAACGGGCCAAAAAACTTGAGCTTCGTCAGGCGTGAGACTCAGTTTTTCTGTGATGTAAGCAATTTTATGAGCTTTCATCTTTTCGAGCATTTCTTTACTTGGGGACTCTCCTTCGTGAGGGGGTTGAGCTAATGCCCATAGTCCTGAGAATAAAAATGCAATAGATAGTAGTGTTGTGTTACTCATGAGTTTAATTTTTCGGGAATTCGTGATTACTTCGTAATTCATGTTTTCTTGCTGTTAAAGTTCGTAATAAATTTGCGTTTCGTCAATGTTTTCTTCTAGTAAATAATCGATTATTTCTTGGTCGGTAAGTTCATTGGTAGTGGAGTTTTTCTGCGTTGTTTCTGCTTCCTCAGAATAATAAAGTTCTGCCAATAGTTCATCATCTACAGTGTGGTAGCCTTCGTATTCGAATGATAGTTGAATTTCTTCCGCTGTTAACTCTTCTAATTCTATTGTTTCCGTTGGATTGTAGAAGAGTAAACTCGATAAAATTAAAACGATACAAGTACCAACAGGAGCAAGAAGCTTGTAGTTGAATAACCAATTTAACGAGAAGTTTTTTGATGAATTTTCTTGTTCATCAATCTTGTTTTTTAGCGCCATGGGGAACTCATCAAAATAAGTTGAAGGAACAGAAAAGTGGTTCTCCTTTTTCAATGAAGAGAGGGTAGGGGCCAGTTTTTTAAGTTCTTCTAATTCTGATATTTCGTTTTGTTCGTTCATTCTATTCTAAGACTATATTTATTCAATAAGGTTTAATCTTAAAGAGTGGAAAGTTTAAAGTGAAAAGGTAAAAGTACTTATCAATTCCTGTAAATGTACTTTCCTCTTTATCCTTTTCACTTGTTACTATTTAGAAGTTGTTTTTCAATTTTCTTTACGGCAATATGGTACGAAGCTTTTAACGCACCAACTGATGTGTCGAGCACCTCAGCCATTTGGGTGTATTTCATTTCGTCAAAATATTTCATATTAAAAACCAACCGTTGTTTTTCGGGTAACGTAAGAATTGCTTGTTGCAATTTTCTTTGAATTTCATCTCCGGTAAATGAATTGTCGCTTTCAAAATCTGAAGCTAATTCACTTTCTACATCTCCGATAGGGATGAAAAAACGCTTTTTTTTGTTGTTTAAAAACGTGATGGTTTCGTTAGTTGCAATTCGATAAAGCCAAGTATAAAGGTTAGCATCGGCTCTAAATTTTGCAAGTCCTTTCCATGCTTTTATCCATGTATTTTGAAGAATGTCGTCTGCATCATCATGGTTTAATACCATTCTTCTGATGTGCCAATAGAGTTTTTCTTGATGCTTTTTTACAAGCGTATTAAACGCGTAATGGCGTGAATCTTCCGATTGAAATTGCTTTAATAATTCTGAATCAGAATATTCTTCCATTTATTTAAATAAACTCACTTAAGAGTTTGGTAAATAATTAATTAAGGAAAGACAAAATGTACTATTTATTTGCGTTTAATTACTTTTTCAACAGCGGCAATTACATCTTTAGTGTCGATACCGTATTTGGCTAAAAGTTGCTCTGGGGTTCCGCTTTCCCCAAACGTATCATCAACTGCCACCATTTCGATTGGTGCAGGAAATTCTGTTGTGAGGAGCTGAGCTATGCTATCTCCTAAACCTCCATTTTTCATATGTTCTTCGGCTGTAACCACGCATTTTGTTTTTCTTACACTTTGTAAGACTGCGTTTTTATCTAAAGGTTTAATGGTGTGAATATTTATTATTTCGGCATCGATACCTTTTTCGGCTAAGACTTGCCCTGCTTCTATTGCTTTCCATACCAAATGACCTGTTGCGAAAATAGTAACGTCTTTTCCTTCGTTAAAAACTACAGCTTTACCGATTTCAAATTTTTGGTCGGTAGCAGTAAAATTTGGCACTTTTGGTCGTCCGAATCTTAGATAAACAGGGCCTTTGTGCTCTGCAATGGCTTTTGTGGCAGCTTTTGTTTGGTTGTAGTCGCAAGGGTTAATCACTGTCATATTCGGCAACATTTTCATCATGCCAATGTCTTCTAACGTTTGGTGGGTCGCGCCATCTTCGCCTAATGTTAATCCCGCATGCGAAGCGCAAATTTTTACGTTTTTATTGGAATATGCAACCGACTGACGAATTTGGTCATATACCCTTGCAGTGGAAAAATTAGCAAAAGTTCCCGTAAAAGGAATTTTACCACCAATGGTCATTCCGGCAGCCATACCAATCATATTAGCTTCGGCAATGCCTACTTGAAAGAATCGATCAGGATTTTGAGCTTTAAAATCTCCCATTTTTAATGAGCCAATTAAGTCAGCACAAAGCGCAACAACATTTTCGTTTTCTTGCCCGAGTTCGGTTAACCCATCGCAAACCCCGAACGGGTATCTTTCTTTTCTGTGTAACTGTACTTCTTCATGTTAAAATAGTTTTACTTGTGTTGAGCTCCCAGATTTAACTTCGAATGCTCTTTCTATTGTGAATATTGATTCTTTTGAACTTCTAGGTCGCCAAATTACTTTATAATGACCAGGCTGTAGTGCGATTGTTTCTCTGGTCATGTTGTCTTTAAAGTTGTAAACCCACTCTAATATTCCGTTATTTTCTATGTATAAACTTCCGTAACCTGTATTAGGCGCCAAAAATGTTGCGATGCCCGGTTTTGGTATTTCAATTATCGTAGTTGCGCTTTGCGTAATTTTTATGTCCTCAATAAAAATACGGGGAAGCGTAGGGATTTCTATGTCATATGTGCCTACTAAATATTTTTCGGTACCTACGAAACCTTGCATATTCAATGTTTCACATTTGTCGTTTTGTCGAATAATGGCTTGAAGGTTTTTGTATTGAGTTGTGTTGCCGCTCAGCTTCAATTCTAATCTCCCTTGTGGGGTTTCTGCCGCTATAATATTGTGAATTCCCGCAGTAAGTACAATAGAGTCTTTTCGTACTTGTGGAATGGTGTGTACCACCATATCATAAGTAATAGCAACATCTAATGGTAATGTGTCTGGGTTTCCTTTATGGTTAATTGTGTGAATGTAGTTGTATTCAATATTTTGGGTGTAGTGGTTGTAAAACGTCATGTTCACGTTAGTTTCATTCGGTAACCCGTTCTTGTCCAGTAAATTGACTTGCGCGGTTGTTGTGTTCATGGCTTGGGAAATAACAATGTTTATTACGTTTTTAAATGTTTCTTCATCTGCGGCATCGTAGTAAGTACCAACACAATCGAATGTTTTAGCAAATTTCACGTCCAAACCCACACCAATAACGAAAGGCTTTAGAGTAATTCCTTTTGATTCTAAAGCTAGAGAAATAGCACATGGATCACCATTGCACTCTTCTATGCCATCGGTAATTAGAATAATAATATTTCTAACTTTTCCATTGTAAGGTGGGAAATCATTGGCTGCTTGCTCGAGTGAATAAGCTATAAGTGTAGTTCCCTTGGGGTCTATCTTATGAAGTGTCTCGCTAATTTTATCATTGTTATTCGGTGCGAAAGGAACCATCAACTCTGTGTCTTCACAGTCTTGCCCATTTTTGTAATAGCTCTGATGCCCATAAACTCTAAGTGCTAATTCTAAGTTTGGCGCTCCTTTTAAGCTGTCGAGTGTTTGCGTGAGCAGTTTCTCAGCAATTTTGTGTTTCACACCAGTCTGCCATTTGGCGTTCATACTGTTTGATGCATCATAAATGAAGAGAATTCGGGTAAGGGGAGCTTCTTGAGCGAAAGACGAAAGAGGAAGGGTGAAAGAGGAAAGTGAGAAAAGCAGAATAAAAGTTGAAAGTTGAAAGTTGAAAGTTCGGGTTGTGGATTTTCCTCTGAATAAATTCAGTAAAAGTCGAATGATAAATTTTCTAATTTCTAATTTCAAACCTCTTATTTGTCTAATAGTCTCCTAATGTTTCTTCTAATTGACTTAGCGCGTTGACAAGCTGCTCATCATTTGGTGCAGAACCGTGCCATTTGTGAGTTCCCATCATGTAATCAACGCCTTGTCCCATTTCTGTTGTCATTATTATACATACAGGTTTTCCTTTTCCTGTTCTGTTTTTAGCTTCGCTAAGGGTGTTTAGGATCGTTTTCATGTCGTTCCCGTTCGTTTCTAGCACATCCCACCCAAAAGCTTCCCATTTCGCTTTTAGGCTTCCCATAGGAAGTACGTCATCTAAATCGCCATCAATTTGTCGACCGTTAAAATCAACAGTTGCAATAATATTGTCAACTTTATTGCCTGCAGCATACATAATTGCTTCCCAAACCTGACCTTCTTGTAATTCGCCATCACCATGCAAAGTGTATACCAATTGTGAATCTCCATTTAGTTTTTTGACTTGCGCAGCTCCTAATGCGACTGACAGCCCTTGCCCGAGCGAACCCGAAGCAACTCTAATTCCGGGTAACCCTTCATGCGTTGTTGGGTGGCCTTGTAGTCTCGAATTTAGTTTTCTGAATGTTGCTAATTCGCTTACATCAAAATAACCTGAATGAGCTAAAACACTATAAAAAACAG
Organism: Flavobacteriales bacterium; assembly: GCA_016763645.1. Classification (GTDB taxonomy): domain Bacteria; phylum Bacteroidota; class Bacteroidia; order Flavobacteriales_G; family NORP312; genus NORP312. Next base: position 3,173 of record JAESTK010000238.1, on the reverse strand, counting down.
GGGAAATATGACCATTTGATAGAAAAAACAAATCTTCATTTTTACCATCCATGCTAAAATTAGCGGAGTTGTGCTTTAAAACTTCGAAATATAGTGCGACAAAAAAATCGGTACAACCGAGAGATCCGCCAGGGTGTCCAGAGTTGTTTGCGTGAACCATTCTTACAATATCTCTACGAACTTGAGATGCAATTCTTTCTAACTTGGTGATATCAGCCATAGTTTTTGATGTGTTTTCTAGTGTTTCCAACATACTTAAAAATTTGTTCAAAATTAGCCGATTTTATAGCTGTATAAGGGCGTGTTGAAAACTTTTGATAAGTGGGGGTATGAACGCTTTAATGCGAGAATGACTTAATGCTTTAATGTGAAACTAAAACATTGTTGTCGCAGAGCATCTCAAAGTGCTTTAATTCTCGAAAACCTTTGCGAACATTTCGTTTTTCTTTCAATTCTTTGCGGTTAAGTTACGAATGATCGAATGCAACATTTTCTAAATTTGAATTAGCCTTCTTTCTATTACATTTGCAACTTCAAAAAAAGAATAATGGCTTTAAAATGTGGAATTGTTGGGTTGCCCAACGTAGGAAAATCAACTTTGTTTAATTGTTTATCGAACGCGAAAGCACAATCTGCAAACTTTCCGTTTTGCACGATAGAGCCAAATGTTGGTGTTATTACTGTTCCTGATGATAGATTAACGAAACTTGAGGAGTTGGCGAATCCCGAAAAAGTTCAGCCAACTACTGTTGAAATTGTAGATATTGCTGGTCTAGTAAAAGGCGCAAGTAAAGGTGAGGGATTAGGTAATAAATTTTTAGGGAATATTAGAGAAACAGACGCTATTATACATGTAGTTCGTTGTTTTGATGGTGACAATATTGTGCATGTTGACGGCTCCGTTGACCCTGTTCGAGATAAAGAAGTAATAGATTTTGAGCTACAGCTAAAGGACTTAGAAACGGTTGAAAAAAAAATGCAAGATTACCTGCGTAAATCAAAAACGGGGGATAAAGAAGCCGTCAAGATTTATTCTGTTCTAGAACTTTACAAAAATCATTTAGAGGAAGGTAAGTCTGCTCGTTCTGCACCAGTTTCTGACGAGAAAGATAGAGAGGTAATAGCCGATTTACAGTTGCTAACGGCTAAACCCGTTTTGTATATCTGCAATGTTGATGAGGCTTCTGTGAAAACAGGAAACGCTCATGTTGAAGCGTTAAAAAAGGCGATTGAGGGAGAAGGAGCTGAGTTGCTAGTTCTAGGTGTAGGTATTGAAGAAACTATTGCAGAACTTGATACTTATGAAGATAAACAAATGTTTCTTGAAGAATTAAGCCTTGATGAGCCAGGAGCAAGTCGATTGATTGCCTCAGCTTATAAATTGTTGAATTTAGAAACATATTTCACAGCTGGAGTAAAAGAAGTTCGTGCTTGGACTATTACCAAAGGCATGAAAGCGCCACAAGCTGCGGGTGTAATACATACAGATTTCGAAAAAGGTTTTATCCGGGCCGAAGTAATGAAGTACAATGACTTTGTTGAATTAGGATCAGAAAATGCCTGTAAAGATGCAGGGAAACTATCTGTTGAAGGCAAAGACTACACCGTTGAAGATGGCGATATTATGCACTTTAGGTTTAATGTGTAGCCGTAATCTTGCTAATTTATTGTAGTTTTGGGTAATGAGATATACTCTTGTGTGCGTTCTTGTCTCTTTCTTTCAATACGGATATTCTCAAAATAATTTCTATCAAGTTTATGGAAATGGAGGTAAAGTTGATACTCCGGTGGATGTGATTTCTAATTTGAATGGAGGCTATTTTGTGCTTGGTAATACGAGTAATACAAGTTATGGGGAGAGCAAGATGTTATTACTAAATATTGACTCAATAGGGAGTCAGTTATGGTCGAAAACATACACTCCTAATTATTTTGGAGGAGGAATTGCAACTTCAATTTTACAAATGGATAATGGTGATATGGTTCTTCTTGGAGGCTCAGGAGGATACTTAACTGATGTTCATCCGTATTTATTTAAAATCAACATCAATGGTGATACTTTGTGGTCAAAATTTTATAAGTGTGATTCTCCTCAATACTCATATGGTTCGATAAGTTTAGCAGAAGAACTATTTAACCATGACTTATTATTCGTTACCTCATACGAAACCAATTCGGATTCAGTGTTATTGAACAATTGGTATTTTAACCCAAGTGTAATTTCATTGGTAGATAGTTATGGAGAACAGATATGGTCGAATTATTATTTTACAATTGATTCAGCTGCGTTGAAGATGACGTCTTCATTAGTTTTGGAAGATTCTACGGTTGTTTTGTCAGGGTATACCATGGGGTTGGATGTTAGTGCTGTAAGTCATCCATTTATTCTTAAGCTAAACAGTGATGGAACTATTATTTGGGATAATATATTAGATACAGAAGCATATACAAATGGTAACTACGGAGATGGATTATATGAGAAGTCTAACGGTAATATCATATGGTCTACTAATCATAGGGTTATAGTCTTTGTGAATTAACAACAGATGGTGATACTGTTGCTTGTTATGGGTATGTAAATACAAGCATCGGTACGGGAATGGTTCAAGGATTTGAGCAAATTGGTAGTACTTTATTTACAAGTCATTTTCGAATAGGGAAATATGACGAAGACTTTATTTGTAGGGAATTTATCAGTTTTGAAGAAAACTGGAGGGAGCCAGAGGTTACAAGGGCAGTCGATAATAAGTTAATTGGGTTGTCAATATCATATAGAGGCAATCGAAATATAATTGTGATGGAGCTTGATACTTCTGACCTTTCATCTCCTTGTTCATTACAAGACACCATTCCTCAATACGCTGAGCAAAATTTCCATCCAATTTTAAGTTCTGGAGTTATAAGTCGACCTATACTTATGTGCGAGAGTCAATATGGGTCTATTTATAGTGAAGATGTTACGAATCAAATAGAGAATCACGATAGTTGTTCTGCAGAGAATTTTTACAATACTGTTCGTGAGGTCAATGTCAGTAAAAAGCTAAATATCTTTCCAAACCCTGCAAGTGATATTTTGACGGTACTTAATGATGGTAAACAGGAAATAACAGTTTACAACTTGATGGGTAAGAGAGAAGCTGTAAAAGTTGATGATAGCCAAATAGATGTCTCAC
>JAESTK010000334.1 GCA_016763645.1 Flavobacteriales bacterium | reverse complement strand
CTAAATTTCTTTTATACCCTCGTAAATCTTTTTCTGATTTTTCTTTTTTCTTTTTCTTGGGTTTATATAAAAATCGTGAATACCCTATGCTAAAGGCGATATCATCCATGCTGAAATTATCGTCCAAGTAATAGTATTTGTAGATTAGGGTAGGGTTATTGTATCTTTTTGTTTCGTTGGTCATGTTTCGAAGTCCATAATTATACCGCACATCAATAAATACATTACCTCTTGTTATTTTATACTTAAATCCAAGTCCACCTGTTATCCAGTAGTTCCAGAGGTTTCTATTTTCCTTGACGTTTTCTTCTGGTCCTGTTGCTGGGGCTAAACTCGAACTGGAATGATATGCCCGTGTAAAAGTAGATTTTGAAGAAAGCAGTACGCCAACCGATCCTCCAACTCTTAGGTAGGTTGAAATTTTAGGAGTGATTTTTATATCGTAAGTAAAATTTGCAGGAATTCTTACCCAAGTATGCTTTTCGACAAATGAAATAGAACCGAAATTTGATAATGTATCGGTGGCACCATCAAAGTTATTTAATTTGTACGTGTACCCTGTAAATACTTGTCCAGTTTTATATAAGCCTTCAATATTTATATGTAGGTTGTTCATTAACATATAACTACCATGGATGCCAGCGTGAAATCCTGCTTGAGAATAATAAGTTGCATCTTCAGTTGAATTATCTAAACTGTATGTTTCAAGTAATCGCGCCATTGAAATATTTACGCCAGCACTAATACCAAATGTTGCAATGGGGTTTGTTCGGTATTCGTTGTATAGATAGATAAATTCAGCAGGGTCAATCGCAGTATTTATTTCATGTTCTGGGTCTATTTTAAGCATATTTTCGATGCTTTGTTCGGCTAATTCAGTTTTGTCATCGAATAAATAGGTTAAGGTTAAGAGTCTGTACGCTTGGATTTTTTCTTCCCTGCTAAATCCGTTTTCAATACATTCTGCAAGTATGATAGGAACGACTTCTAGTTTGCCTTGTTCGTATAGCCTTTCTGCATCTTTAAGAATTAATACGCAATCGTCTGATTCGATGGCTTGGCTAACTCCCTCGATTGCCAACAGCGAAAGGCAACAAAATGATATGAATTTTAATTTAAGATTCATCTACTAATCATCGTTTGTTGGTCGGTCTAAATCTTTGCAAGTATCTTCGAATGGTATATCTTTTGCAACAAATCTATTCCATTCTTCTGTTGACATATTTCGCGATATTTTAGGGCAAATTTGATCTGCCATTTTCTTGGTGTTAGTTGGCCATACTCTAATCAAATTATCTCGACAACCAGCAATTAGCTTTTGCCCATCTGGACTAAATGATATTGTTTGAACCCAAGAATTATGATCATTTAACACTATAGGCTGTAGATTATAATTTATTGTGCTCCAGATATTTACACTTCCGTCAAAGCTTGCTGATGCAATTTGACTATCGTCTGGGCTAAATTTAATGTCGTTAATTCTAGCAGTTTGTCCTTCAAGTTGTTGAATTAACTTATTCTCAACTATATCCCATATTTTTATGTTACCATTTTGGTCACCATAAGCGAGAATTGAGCCTTCGTTATTAAATTCAACAACGTGAATTACGGCACCCTCTTCTTCTGCCAATATTCTTGATGTGTTGTTGTTGGCGATGTCCCAAAGCACAACTTTTCCGTCCTCTAATCCTCCAGCAATAATGTTTCCGTTAGGAGATAAGGTTATTGATTTTATGACCGACTGGCTTTTTGCAATTATGGTGTATTGTTGTGTAGATATATCCCAAAGGAAAATGGTGCCATCGCCAGCGCAAGAAACAAGCTTGTTGTTGTCGCTAAGAAAAACTAAGTCCCAAATTTCGCCTTCATGCCCTTGTAAAACAATTGGGTTAGCGTCTGGGTTGTTGATGTCGAACAGTTGAATTCCAGAATTTCCGTTACCGCAAGCTAACCATTTATTATTCGCAGAAATTGCTAATGCTCGATTTACGGAGCCATTTTTAGCGATTTGTGTTTTCTTTCTTTCAGGAGTTGACATGTCCCATTTAAAGATTCGTCCATCGCTACCTGTGGTAAATAACGTGTTTCCGTCAGGAGTGAATTGCAATGAGCGAATAGCATCAGAGTGTCCTTCTAAACTATTGTAATCGGGGTCGTTAAGTTGTTTCAATGTGTAGTATAATCCATCATAGACATCAGGATTATGCGTTTCGCCACCATAATCTTCGTTAAATAAATATGCTTGATAAGCAACTAGAGCCTTCTCGTTAGTATCTTTATGTAATTGACGAGATTTTACAGCCATCGACTGAGAGATAGAAAGCAAACGTAAATTATATGCGTTTTTACTAGATTCTTCCGCCTTCCCTTTTTCAATTTCGGCTAAGGCGGCACTTTCTTTTGCTTCTTCAGCACTTTTTGCTGCCTCAACAGATTTTTGGTCAGCAATTTTAGTTTGCTTTCGTGCGTTGGCTGCAGAACGTTCAGCTTCAATAGATTTTTGGTCAGCAATAAGTGCCTGCTTTTGGGCCTCTTCGGCACTCAGTGCGGCTTCTTTTGCGGCTTCCTCAGCTTCAATAGATTTTTGGTTGGCAATAACCTGTTGTTTTTTCGCTTCTTCAGCATTTTCTTGAGCTATAACCGATTGCTCAAGTGCCAATTCTTTTTGTTTTTCGGCTTCCGCCTGTTGAACAAAAGAATACACCAAAAATAACAACGAGATTATTGTTGCAGAACCAAGAACAATAGCAAAAATTCTTGATCGTCTTAGCTGAGCTTTCTGAATTTTAAGCTTGTTCTCTTCATCAGCTAAATACGCTTTTTCAGAAGCATTTAAGTACTCCATCGCACGCTCGAAAGCGGGGTCGTGACGAGTTGCCCAAGCTAAAGTAGGGTCAGTTTTTTCACGCCAAGTAAGTGCTAATTGTAAATCTGGTGGACGCCACAAACCTGTGCTCCCCATTTGAAACATCATTGCTGCTTCAGAAAGTCTAACATACATTTGTACTGCATGCCCTTCATCTTCAACCCAGATAATGAGTTTATTCCATATACGCATTAAACTTTCGTGCGAAATATCAACGATCGTATCTGAATGAATGGTTGGTGCGTTTTCAAAAGAAGGCACTAAGAATGTTCGTCCAGCCTTTCTAAACGTATCTATAATTGGTATGATGTCTTTTTCATCAGCTTTAGCGATAGCAGCAATTTCATGAAGTGCTGTTGGGTGTCGAATTCCTCGATTGTCGTTACCTTTTTCGGTTAAGGTTCTAAAAACGGCTTGACAGATTCCTTTTTGTTTTTCAGTTAACTCATCAAAAGCTTCGTTGGCATGTTCTGATAACGCCATTTCCATAGTCCCAATGGCTTCGTAATGGTCCATCGACATCGGCTCAGACCCATCGTGGTTGGCTGTCCAATAATCCCAAGTACGCATTAGTGAATGTTGAAGAATAGGTAATTGGTCAGGATTATCTCCAATATCGTTCAATAATTGTTGAACTAAGTGAGACGAAATATGTCCACCACCAACAGAAACGGGACCAACAACGGCTTGCCGTAAATCTTCGCGTGTCATTTGAGGAATTAGGTAGTGACTGTCGTTAATCATTTCGGTTAACTCAGGAAACTGTGCACATTCGCCAATAAAATCGGAGCGCATGGTGAGTACCATATATATAGGTACATCGGTTTGTCGAATTGCTTCGAGTAACAGTTTAACGAAAGCGATAGTTTCGTCTATATATTTTGTCTCTTTTCCTGTTTTCTTAAATCTAAATAGTTCTTCGAACTGATCGACAAGTATTAAAACATTTTCCTTTTTATTTGTGTTTAAACCTTTAACAGCATCAATTAAGCCTAAAGAGCTACTTTTAAGAACTGCAGTTGTAAGACTTTTTTGAAGCAATAATTCATCATCACTCAAGTTTTTACCTTCGCTTTTTACGAGCGATTCGGCTAAGTTGCCGATAGGCCCTCCGCCCGGTCGAGTAGTCACGATTCTCCAATCTGATCCAGCTTCGGCAATAAATCCACCGTAAAGAATAGGTACTACACCGCAATACATTAACGAAGATTTACCACTACCAGATGTTCCGATTACACCAACAAAACGATTCGAAGAAAGCAATTTGAGCACTTCATCACTTTGTCCTTCACGCCCGAAAAAGAGATGACTCTCTTCGATAGTAAACGGACGAAGCCCAGGAAACGGATTAAACAAATCCTTTTCAGTTGATGAGCTAATGGTATTTGATTCAGTTTGACTCATTAGTTAAGCTTACTTAAAAATCCGTCAAGGTCTTTGGTGGAAAACTGTCCGCTGCTTGTTATTATGTCTATTATTTCGTTACTTTTTTCGACTTCAGTATCTTGTCTGTCAAGATAAATCGCCTTAGATTTAAATCGTTTTATCCTTCCGAAACCGGGAGATTTACGCATATCGTTGACCTTGCTAAGTGCCCATTTTGGGTTATTGTTGTGGTACACTACCAGTAGGCTATCACAATTTACCAAGCAGTTTCTGTGGTGATTAATAATTTCGATTTGCTCGCCTTCGAAAATAGGTTCTAATACTTTTTTACCACTTGCCGATATCGCATCAACGATTGGCTTTGCCGAATCTTTTTCGAATTGATCGAATATTACATAAACAGAATTGGTATAGTCAATTTCTTCTTTTTCTTCAACTTCGTGTTTGTAATTGTCGCTCATTCGGTAAAGCACAATTGATTTGAATATTTCCATTGGCGTTTGAACTATTTCAGCACCTTTAAGTGCTTCGATATCTCTTTTCAACTCGTCAACTTTATCTTGTTGTTGTTCGTTTTGAAATTGAAGATCTGGCGAAATCCATAAAAACCTGGAAAAATTGAAGGACGTTCCTCCTTCAGAATAGACTTTATCAACATACTGTGAAGCCAATTGATTCTGAATTTCAACTTTAGATTCAGAAATGGAAGAATTAAGTGTAGCATCTTCACTTCCAACAATGTGAATTGATAAGGAGCAATTGTCTAATTCTTGAACAACAACTTCTTTTAGTTGATTCAAATTTTCAGGAAGTGGGGAAGAGGGGACTACATTAAATCCGTGACGTTGTAATTCCCGTTTTATAGCATCTCTATTTTTTAACTGGTCGTTACTAACTTCTGCTAAATAAATAGTTTTTCCTTTGTTGATTGTAGTTGTAGAGTTTGGATGTAATATTTCGAAAACATCTTTAGCGATGTCCAATAATTTCATCCAATACAATGATTTTATGTCGGATGTAGCATTGGTGTTGAAAATTGAAGTTTGTCCTGTCTCAGCATCTTTCTCGAAAAAGCGATACTTTTTTCCATTACCCAACGTAGAGGATAAACTTACGGTTTGTATCTCAGCTTTTTCTGCGATAAATAAATTTTCGCCTTTTACTTCAATTTTATCTAGGTCAATTGTGTTATTAGATAGAACGGCTATAGCAACATTGCATTCAGAGGAATTGCCATATTCAACAAGTTGAATGGACGGAGAAGGAGCCTTTTTTTGTTCGACATAGTGTACTAAAAAGTTGCTAAGAACATCAACCCAGCCCTCGGCATTGTCTGCTGAAGTATAATATATAGCTATGTCGGTTTTATTACTCATTTATTCTAACCCCTATAATAAGTATATCATCTAGTTGTTCAATTTGCCCTCTCCAAGATTCTATAGTTTCGTCAAGAATTACTTTTTGAACTCCCATTTCCTTATCTTGAATGCTCAAAAGTAACTCTCTAAATTGTTTATACTTGAATTTTTTCCCTTTTGGTCCTCCAAACTGGTCAGGATAGCCATCCGAAAAGATATAAAAGGTGTCACCTTTTTGTAATTGTATATCAATGTTTTTAAAGGTTTTAAGCTCCTCTCCTAGAAAAGAACCAACAGGAAATTTATCACCTTTAAATTGTATTATTTCTCTATCTCGAATAAGGTAAACGGGATTATATGCTCCTGAAAACTCTAATTTGTTGGTTTTGTAGTCTAAAGAACAGAGTGCAATGTCCATTCCGTCTTTCACTGCATTTTCTCCTTGTTGTTGCCCTAGAGAAGATGTAACCCCTTGATTTAGAGCATTAAGTATGTCTGCTGGTCTTCTTGCTCCAGATACGTTTACCGCATGGTTTAAGTGGTTATGTCCAACGATGCTCATAAACGCTCCAGGAACACCGTGGCCGGTACAGTCAACAGCGGCAAAAAGAGCTTTATCGTCTAAGTTTCTCATCCAATAAAAATCACCTGAAACGATGTCTTTTGGTTTGTATAAAAGGAATGAGTTAGGTAGTAAATTTGCTGCATATTCATTAGAGGGCAGGATTGCATTTTGAATTCTCTTCGCATAATGAATGCTGTCTGTTATGTGTTTCTTTTGTTCTTCAATTTCGTCCTTTTGTTTTTGAATTTCGGCAGTTCGCTCTATTACTTTTCGCTCAAGATTACTATACGAATCTTCTAAATTTTCAACCATTACATTGAATTGTTTAGACAGTTTCGCAATCTCGTTATTTCCCTCTACATCAGCTCTTTCGTTTAGGTTTCCATCGGTTATTCGGTTGACATTATCAACCAACTTTTTAAGTGGTTTAGTAATAATTTTTGTTTTGTTATAAATCAAAACAATAACAACTATAATCGTTAAAATGAAAATTACCAAAAGCTGAATTAAATCGTTGCGAAGTACAGCTCTTTCGTGAGTAAGGTCGGTTATAATCCGTATAACAGCTCCTTTGTATAAGCTAGTACTTTTTCGTTCCATATATATGAATTGAAAGCTATGCGGGATACCATTTTCGTCTTCACTTTCGTAAGTTTGCTTTTGCTTTTCTTTAAATGTTCGTAATAAAAACTCTTTATTTTTCTCACTTATTTCGGCATTTTTATTAAAAGAAATTGGATTATCAGCACCGATAAACATTTCTACAGAAACAATGTCTTTTTGCCTTTTGCTAATACCATTTAGGTGCTCCTTAAACGATTCTATTATACGAGTTGCTTTGCCAGAATAAACACCAACTTCTACAATGTATTTGCCATCTAAAGTGGGTTGGTAGGTGTATTTTTTCAACTTTTTGGTGGTTGTTTCTAGCGTGAACCTTTCGCTTACAAACTTCCTTTCTTTAAGAATATCAAGCAGGTGCTTTTTGTGCTCTTCGCCAAAGGAAAAGAAGTCTAGACCTAGATCTCTTTTAAAGGTAGTGTTGACCACAATTCCGTTGGTATTAATAATATAAATGTCTTGTAAGCTAGCGTTCATTCCAATTTGCTCTCTTATAGAAAGTAAATCTGCTGTTTCGATACTGTCTGTGTTCTTAAACACGTATTCAGTTAATATTTGGCTAAAGGCTTCTATTTCAGTATTTAAATCATCTTCAATTATATCGAACGAATAGTCTTGGAACTTAAGAATGTTTTTTATTTCATTAGAAATCAGCTCGTTTTTAGTTTCGTTGCCTTCTATAAGAATCGATTGTGTATGGTAGTAATTAAGTGCACCCAACAGAAAAATAGCAGCAACAACTGGCAAGATAATGTTCAGAATGAGTTGTTTAAATATGGTAGTGCTACTTTTCACAGGGGAAGACAAATATATATCAGGTTATTTTTATAAAAGTTGTTTGATTGATTAACTGACCAAATTTTAAACCGTTGTTACTTTTAATTTGTCGTCACTATTTATTGGTGCATAAAATAAGTTGAGCAGGCTAGGTTCTTTGGTAATGAGTTCGAATAGTTTGCTATCAGTTATTATGTAGCAAGTAGATTCTGTTACTGCTACAATTTTAGAGTAATTATTTTCTAATTGCTGGGTTAAATTACCAAAAATACCTCCGCTAGTTATCTTGTTAATTTCTTGATTTTGTTCAATTTCTACTTCTCCAGAGGCTACAAATCCAGTTATTTCTTCTTCAAAACTAAACTCTTCGTTGACTTTAACTTCTATAGTTTTGAGGTTTCTAGCAATTTCGTATAACGTTTCATTGCTTGTTGATTCTAGAGTGGAAGTATTTTTGAGAAAGGTTAGTTTGGAAAATAATAAAGAATTAAAACTGTTTTCGTTATCGCAAATAAGGGCAATTAATCTAGCTTTTTCTTTTTCGTCAATTCTGTTTAAGCAATCGAAAAATTGACTTTTGTCTTTATTGTATGTAACCCAAGCCGCACTTTCGTGAATTAATTTATCAGGATTAAAAATATTTGCAATTATTACCTGCGGAAGCGTATCGGCAAGTTCGTCAAGCTCATGAATGGCACACAATTTAGTCCATTTGCTACTGTAATTGTAATCTTTGTTGATAATGTCGGTTAAAGTGTTTTCAACTGAACCTTGCTCAATTGCATAATGTAACTCCAACTGATCTATTCTATCTTCATCGGATATATCCTCAAGTAGAGGGAATAATTTTGGTTTTAAATCCTCATTAATAAATAAATCTAATAATTCTATGGCGAAACCAATACTTTCGCTCGCTCCACTTTCTACGCTATCCTTAATGTGGCTAATTAACTTGGCATCGTAAGCAAGTTCTAATAACAGATATATACTTTCGAAATTTAACTTTAATTCTGCCTCAATAGCCTTAAGCATTCTTTTGCTAACGTTTGCTTCATTTAAGCTTTTTTGAGCAGAGATATTCCAAGCAGCAATACCAATTAAATTGTCAATTTCTTGAATCATTTTGTTGACGATATTTTCATCTGGCTCAAATTCACATTTTTTTAATGCATTAAAACTTTCGTTAACAATCTTTCTATCTGGAAAATTGGTTTTTCCGATAAGAAGCGAAATCGCTTTTTGCCCTCCAATAACTCCCATAGATTTTACCATCAAAACTCTGGTTTGTGTCTCGAATCCAGTTTTATGAAACGATAATTCCATAAGATCTAGCATATCTTCACCGACACTTATTATAGCGTTATAAGCAGCATTTCGATAGGTAGGCGAATCTAATAGGTCGATAACATTGTGATATAATTCTGACACGCGTTGAAGAGCAATGGCTTTAATTGCTTCTATTCTAACCTCAGGTTCGGCATCTTTAATGAGTTCACCCAAAGGGATACTAATTTCGTGTTCGTTGTCTTTGTCAAGTCCTTTAATAGTTTTAGCTAACAGAATACGGTCTTCGATAGATTTACTTCTTGCTAAAGTTCTAATCTCGTCCGGGTCGTGAGGTAGTTCAATGCGTTTTTTTAAGGAAGAATCGGTAAGGTTTAAATTCAGAGCTGTTTGATCATACTCTATTGGTTGCAGCCGTTGTTGCAGCTTGATAGAAACGCTGGATAATAAATCGTTATTAGTGCCGATATTTTTTACAAGTATATCATTTAAACTTAAAGAGCTTTGTGCTGTTTTATTTCCGGTTTGTAGACGCGCCAATGAGCTTTTAAGTGAATCTTGATATTCAGTGTAGAGCTTAATCGAAATCCATGCCCAGGCACCAATAATAAGGACTAAAATATAAGAGTAGTGTATTAACCCTATAAAAGAAATCAGAGCGATAATCGCCAATACACCTCCTGCCACTGAAGCTGCAACTTCGTTTGTAACACCGTCAATTTTAGCTTGAATACCAAATCGAATTTTTTTGTCGAGCGATTGGTATAAAATTTTGAAAGATGGATT
>JAESTK010000015.1 GCA_016763645.1 Flavobacteriales bacterium | reverse complement strand
CTGCTCCACCCCGCGATATAGTTTGATTTTCAATTAATGGTGGTATATAATGCGAATTGCTTAGTTGAAATATCTACCACAAAATAAATATATCTTATATTCGTACTGATGTCAAACAATAGATGATGAATTTTATGATTTATAGATAATTGCTTCTCGTATATGTTGAACACCAATTAATGTTGCATGTTCAATGTCTGCAATTGTTCGAGCCTCTTTTAATGTTTTGTGATATCCGCGCATACTCATGCTTAATTTTGTAAAAGCAATTTTTAACAGTTCTTGTGCTGCAGGGGTTAATTTGCAGTATAGTTCAACGTCGGTTGCATTCATCATGCTGTTTGTCTTGTTTTCATTGCCAAATCTAATTTGTTGCATTTCAAGAGCTTTATCAACGCCAACTTTGAGTGATTTTGATGAAATTGCATCAATAGTTTTTATCGCGTGAGCATCTTCATACGAAACAGCAGTAACCGTTACTTTAATATCAATTCGATCTAAAAGTGGTCCAGAAAGTTTATCCCTATATTTTTGAAGTTGCATTGGAGAGCAACAGCATGCTTTGTTTGCATCACCAAGATAACCGCATGGGCATGGATTAAGCGCTGCTACTAATAAAAATGAAGCAGGGAATGATATTGATTGTTGTACTCTTGCAACCTCAACGACTCTGTTTTCGAGTGGTTGACGTAAGGCTTCTAGCGTATCTCGTTTGAATTCTGTGAATTCATCAAGAAATAAAATTCCGTTATGAGCAAGGCTTACTTCGCCTGGTTTTGGAAAAGTGCCTCCACCAATTAAACCTGCCTGTGAAATTGTGTGGTGTGGATTACGAAATGGTCTTTGAGTCACCAATGGTTGGCGATTAAGCTTTCCACTGATTGAGTAAACTTTGCTTGTTGCTACAGCTTCATCGAATGTTATATTGGACATTATCGTCGGAAGTCTTTTTGCTAACATGGTTTTACCAGATCCTGGAGGACCAGCAAAAAGAATGTTATGGCGTCCGGCAGCTGTAATTTGTAAAGCACGTTTTGCATATTGCTGACCTTTTACATCCGAAAAATCTAAATTATCATTTTTCGCAGCTGCAATATAGTTATGAAAATTAGTTTGAGTAGGAGCTATTGAACTTTCTTTGCGTAAATAAGAGATAAGATCAACTAAATTTTTAACACCAATGACTTCGATACATCCAATAAGTGCAGCTTCGTGCGCATTTTCTTCTGGTAAAATAATTCGTTTTTTATTAAGCTTATGCGCATCGTATGCGATTGGTAAAGCTCCATTGATAGATTTTATGCTTCCATCAAGAGAAAGCTCTCCAATGAAAAGTGTTTCATTAAGAAAGTTGGTATCCATTTGTAGATATTTGCATGCTTGTAATATGCCAATTGCAATGGGAAGATCAAAAAGAGTACCTTCTTTTTTAAGGCTTGCAGGAGCGAGGTTTACGGTGATTTTTTTTTCGGGAAGTTTGATACCAGAATTTTTTAAAGCAGTCTGAATTCTTTGACGACTTTCTTTGATTGCTGTGTCAGGTAAACCGACAATAAAAAAATTGATAAGACCGAAGGATAAATCGACTTCAACATCAACAAGATGAGCATGAATGCCAATTGGAGTTGCTGAAAAAATTTTTGTATGCATAGGATCTAATTTTTTAAAAAATGTGTACACTTACAAGGTAAATTATATGCTCATAATAGCATGTTTTTTTCAATTAGAAAAGTAGTTTAATATTAAAATAAGCACAAATATACTGATATGCTTTATATTAGGAATTGGGGAGCATTTTATCGTGATTAAAAAAATTTTTATGGTGAGTTTGTTATCTGTTGTAGCATGTCATTTGAATGCGGTTGTTGCAGTGGGCGATACGCCTGATTCAGTAACAACTTTTCAATTTTCTATTGGGTCTGCAATTTACAATGCTGAATCGAAGCAAATGTGGACAACAACTGCAGATGTTTTGTCTTCAGAAACGGAGACAATTCAAAAGTATGGTGTATCGTATACTCCATTGGTTTCTTCAGATGGTTCTCGTTCATTACCTACTTTAACTGCTTACCCTTATCTTACACCAACTGCAATTATCTCACAAATTAACGGTAGTGTAGTTTCTGTATCATCAGATGTTAATCCATTATACGGCAAAGCAATGAATGACTTAACTCTTCTTGGAGTAGGTCCAGCAGTTGTCATTGATGACGAACCAGCTTCAATTTACTATATTCAACAAGTTGTTTTTAGCGATAATGCACGAGGTATTACTTCGAATGAAGGAAATTCAATCGTTAATAAGTTAGATTATGATGCAGGGCAAGAAGTCCATGTAATCGCAGGAATTGGTGGGGCAAATCTATTGGCCGCTCGAGCAACGGGTGCCTTTGGGTCAACTTCTTCAGTTTTGTCATACGTTCAATTAATTTCAGGAACATTGAGCGGCAATGCTTATTCATGTTTGCAGGAACAGGCAAGCCAACCTATAGCTGTTGGTACAGAAGTTTTGACTGCAGGAACATCTGACTTATCAGCGCTTGGTTCATCAGTTGTTTTTTATCCTTCAGGAAGTGCTGCTCGGATGTATGTTGGTGTTGATGTTACAACTGCAGCAACGGCAGGATATCGTGGGGTGGGACTTTTTACTGCTCAAGGCGTAAATAGCATTAATGAAACTGCAGGGTCATTAACTTATACATCCATCATTGATGACGCTGTTGTGGTCGCAGCCACTGTTGACACACCCGTTTCTATTCTTAATGATGAGCGAATAGCTATTCGTAATATTTCAACAACATCTACTTCTACAGGTTTAGGGTATGTTTTTGCTGCAAGAGATAATGGTGCTGGAGGGGCTCAGTCAGTTTATGCAATGCCTATGGTTACGATGCCAGCAACAAATAGTAATTTTGGTAAAATTGCTGCATTTGATTCAGTTGAAACAGTTTTTAAAATTAGTGGTGTTACTTATAGAACGCAAGGGTTTAGCAGTGTTCTTACCGATGTTGATGAAATAGATATT
>JAESTK010000237.1 GCA_016763645.1 Flavobacteriales bacterium | reverse complement strand
GCAAACGCTTTTCGTAAAATTCCATCCATCAGTAAACTTGATTCTCCAAAGGGGTTTGGGGAATGGAAGATTCCCCAATAACAATACCTGCGAAGCAGACCGAGTAACTTGTTTGTGTGCCGATTTTGGTAAAATAAATTACCCGAAAAGGATTTGAAAAGGTAAATTCTTTGCCTTTTGGATTGGGCTGTTGTGTGGCTATTTTGCATAATGTACATTATAGTACAGGCAACACTCTTCTTCATTATTAACTCGTTGCTCTGCTGGTATAATGCACATTATGTTAACATAGCTTGGCAAGTATTTTTACACTTGTTTCAACCATTTTAACAGCTTTTACCGTTTTTTCGGTAAGTGCTGTTGGTTGACAAAAACAGGTATGTAAATACGGTGTGATGGTAGCGGAACCCCGAACAAAAGATTTCAGAGTATTGCTTTTCGCAATGCGCAAGATTTTTTCGGGGTGGGGCTTTGGAGTGTAGTCATTAAAAGAAAGGAGCTTTTTAACTCCTTTTTTGAAAATATTCTTTAATAATCTTCAACGTTTTGGGGTAATTGCCCTGTTCCCACTACAGCTACAATACGAATAATTTTTCCATCAACTTGATACAACACTTTATAAGTTCCTCTCACTATTATTCTACGATAACTTTTGTTGATTTCATCTATCTGGTATTGCTCGGGATACGTTATGCTTTCTGGACTTTCTAATATCGCATTAACAACATTTAATGCTCCTCGTTCTGATTTTGGTTGGTAATAATTGTATATTTTTTCTACTTGATTTTGCGCTTGGTCAGACCAAATAATTTCTATTTTACTCATTCCCAACCAGCTACTTTATTTTTAAACGCTTCGTGTGTTATGTAGTTTCCTTCTTCTATTTCTTTTGTGCCTTTTTCTAATAGTTTATTGTATTCCTTTCCTGTTAATGGTTTTCCTTCTACTGTGTAACCTACTATCATCTCTTTTTCTAATAGTTTATTAATTTTTTCGATGATAGATTCTTTCTGTAAGGACAGTACCTTTTGGGCTAAAGTTATTTTTGCTGCTTCTATATTCATTTTTTTATCTAAAAAGGATTACTACAAAGTTAACGCTTTTTTTACTCTTTTTGTTTCGGTGTGTTTTGTAGGTTGTATCATATAACAACCTACAACACGTCTCAAACTGCAACAAATTTAGCTTGATTTCATCCTACTGGATGGTATTTTTCAATGTCGCTTTGCAAGTCTTCTAAATTCCCGATTTGATATTTTTCTGTGCTGCTTACATACCGATGCCCTGCCATGTATTGTGCTTTTCGTAAATTATATTGCTTCAACCAATTGGTAATTACGCTTGCTCTTATTTGTTTGCCACTTTTTATTCTTCCGTTTTGTTTTTGCACTGTTTTCATCAGTTTTTGCAATGCATTATTGAGCTTGTTTCCTGTTCCGGTGCTTACAAAAAGTTGATTGCTTTGCTTGTTGGTTTGCGCTAAGATTTGATTTCTTGTGGTGTAGATATAATCTTGTAAATCGATAATCTGGAACGATTTTAACTCTAGATCTCTTGCGTTACTTTTTCGCCCTCCAGGAACGCTTATTTTGCCTTCTCTGAGTTTTAAATCTGTTGGAGTTAGTGCAGCTAATTCTCCGCTGTGTAAGCCTTGATAAACCATTAATCCCAAGATGTTCTTATTTCTTTCTCCTGTTAGTCCTTTGCTTTGATAGTTCTGATAAATTTTGGTGAGCTCGTCTTCAGTAAACAGATCATACAAGTGCATTCTTTTGATGCCTTTTACCTTGATATTTGTAGCTGGATTGCTGTCGATTACTTGTGCTTCGTTCTGTAAAAAAGTGAAGTAATGATTTAGGGTGTTGATATAGAGCTGTACTGTTCTTTGCTTTACGCCATTGTTTTGAAGCGTTTTTACATACGCTAACAAATCGGTATAGCTTACTTGTAGGGTTTCGATGTTCTCGCTCTCTAGCCAGCTATTAAATCGTTTTAACGTTGCTAAATGACCCAATACACTTGCGTTGCTCAACCCCTTTAGGATTAAATATTCTTTAAAGTAATTAGAGTTCATAAAGTTGGAAAGTTTAAAGGTTGGGTTGTTTTTCAGTTGCTAGATAATCGCGTGTCATTTCGGCAAGCTCAATACAGGCTAGCTATCGACCAAGTGAGTGTATATCTGTGTCGACTCTAAACTACTATGTCCTAAAAATTTAGCGATGTTTTCCAAGCTCATTCCTGCTGATAGTAAGTGCGTAGCAATGCTATGGCGTAGCGTGTGCAAACTCACTTCTTTTTCTTGCAGCTCGGCATTATCAACCCGTTGGATGAGTATTTTTAAGCGGAGTAATAAAGTTTGCCCTCCCATTCGAGTGCCTCGCTGACTGATGAAAAGTGCATCATTTTTTGTCCCTCGGATCAAGTAAGGTCGCCAGTCGTACACGTACTCTTGTAGGTATTTCGCATTGGCTGTGTTGAAGGGTACAAACCGTTCTTTGTAGTTTTTTCCTTTGCGTACGTGTAAGATCTTCCTGTCCCAGTTTATATCGTCTATATTTAAATGATAGCCTTCATTTCTGCGTAATCCGCAACCGTAAAAAATAGATAGCATCGCTCTGTCTCTTGCGTTGATGGGTTCTAATCGAGTGCCTTCATTATGACCGATTGTTGCACCATAAAGCTGCCTTATTTCTTGGGTGGCAAGTACCGTTATTTCTTTTTGATTTTCTTCCTCTTTTGGGATGTAGAGTTTTGGTAATATCAACCGCCCAGACTGCCTCAGGTAATCGGCAAATAACTGAATGGCTTGTAAGTGTTTGTTGAGTGTTGTGTTTCGCAATGCTCCGCCACGGGTTAGGTTTGGGCGCATTTTTAAATGACGATAGTACTGCTTAAAATGTTGAGTAGTAAATGTTGAAAGTTGAATAACGCCTTGTTGCTCTTGGTAATGTAAAAATTCTCTAATACAATTCGGCATCCCATAAACGCTTTGTGGTGCATAACCCAACACATCTAACCATTCTTTAAACGCTTGTTCGATGTAGCGGTAACTTTCTGTTTGTAAGGATAGTTTTCTCATAAATATTTTGGTCGCTTACTCACTTTTGTGAACTTTTGAACTTCTTAGTTATTTCTTTGCTCTCACTGGGCTAAAGAAGTTCACTAGTGGTTTGGACTTCTTTTGAACTTTGGTCTTCTTTACTTATTCTCAAAAAAATATCGTCTAATACATTGCCTATTCCTGCTCGTAATTGCTCGTATTCTTCCATATTTACTACTTCGTAATAGAACCCTTTCTTTTTATCGCCTTGGGTTTTTCTAATGCGGTTTTCTTGTTGCAGCTGACCCATATACCGCTTTTGATTGCTGTGGTTTTCTCGTAGAGCTGTTCTTGCCTGTGAGTTGGTAAAAGCTGTCTTTTTTTCTTCGCCTAACCAGTGTTTTAACTGCTCGAAGTAATACCGACAAGCTCCTGTTAGTTCATCGCTCTTGCGCAGCAACACTTCTTTCATCAGTTTGTTGGCTGCTGCAATGTCTTCCAACGTAGTTTCAATATAGGTTTCTCCTGTTTTTTTATCTGTTTTTTCTTGCCTTTGCCGCTGGCAATAGAAGGTTATTGCTTCTATAAAAGCTAAGTAATGGCTGTTGGTTCGCCTTGGTTTAAAGACTGATTGCGGCAAACGCAAATATTCAGCGTAAGGGTTGCGAACTGCTATTGGTTCTAACACACGTTGCGTGTTTTGTAACAGTTTTTTGATTTCCGCTTCTTCTTCCGAGTTGACTAAACCTGCCGATTGACTCCGCTGATACGCCATTATTTTCTCGTCTTGCGTTTCGCTTTGGTCGAGGTAAATTAGAAAACTACGATTTGCATTGTCTTCGTAAATGCTTTCTTTAGTGGTGCAACCTGCTACAGAAACAGGTCCTTCTACGGTGAGGTGTACCGTTTTGGTATTCCCTCGGGTGTCTTTGTGGGCTACTGTTTTACTGATTTTTCTTTTAGATTGTAATTCTCGTAAGGGGTACATTACATTTTCTGCCCCATCAAGATCTTCGATTAATATGAGTTTATTGGTCAGTTCCTTTTGACCGAAGTAGTAAAAGGCATTTTCGGATAGTACGGTTATTTCTAGTTTGTCTTCTTCGGGGATGAGTTCGCCTACTTTTTCTTGTAGGTAGGTTTTGCCTGTTCCGCTTGCACCAAGGCTTACAATGTGTAGCGGATGCTGCCTTTTTCTGCTCGTAAATATCAAGTACATCAACAGGCGGTTGTATTCTTCGCCTATTAATCCGCTTTTGCCTATCATTTCGTTGGTTCGCTCTAAAAGGTTAGGCTCTTCTAAAAACGCCTGTGCGGCTCGCACTTCCTTACTTGTCAGCGGCTTTACCTTCTTTCGACTTTTATCTTGTTGACTTTCAACTTGCTGCAAGCGATACTTTTCTAATTGGTTGGTAATATCTGCCACGGCTACGGCTATCGAACTGGTGCCAATTTCTAGCCGTTCGGCTGTTTTTCTGATTAGTTTCTCTACTTGTGAGTCGTTGTATAAATCTAAATTATGCCTAATTGCTAAATTCGCAATCTCCTCATTATTCAAGTAATGTTCAAACTTGCGGTTGATTACTTCTATTTTTAGGGTTACTCGGAGTCTGTCTAATCCATCGAGTTTTACTCCGCCTAATATTGTAAAGCCTAACTCCTCGGTGGTGTAACTCATTTGTTCTTTGTTCGTGGTGTAGAGGGTGTGGTTTTTTGGCATAGAAAAAAAGTTTTTTAGTACTTATCGGTTTCAAAAGTAACAACTTCGTTTCTAATAACAAAACCTAATTGATTTGTGTAGCACTTTTTTGTTTCTTAAATTTGCCTTTAATCGGTATTTACTGTTATTTTAAACACAAATGAGTTTTGGAAAACGGCTTACAGAAGCCAGAAAAAAGAAAAGTTTATCGCAACAGGCCGTAGCTAAAAGTTTGGGTACTATGGCTCCCGTTATTGGCAGATACGAAAGAGATGAAGCTAAACCTTCTATCGAAGTGGCTGCTAAGCTCGCTAGTTTACTGGAAGTTTCTTTGGATTATTTGGTGGGTAATTCGGATGTGGAAGTAGATATTTCTACGCTTAACCGTGTGTTACAGCTTCAACAACTGCCTCAAGAGGATAAAACCACCGTCTTTAAACTCGTTGATGCTTTTTTAAGAGACTACAAAGCTAAACAGGCTTATAGTTAACCCCCTCTTTACCTTTTTCAACCTGCAACCACTAGGGAGCTGGTTTTCTAATCCTCCCTGGTTTAGCTAGGTTAACTTTTACTTCGACAGCGAAAAGCACACCTTGCTATTTTTCTAACTGAGCACCAAATTAATACCTGGCAATTCGATATTGTAAGTGCTAGCCAATTTTAAAATTAGCTAACCATACTAATCCATTTTAAAGCGATTTAAGAACTCCTTATTTGCTCAAGACTAACTTACTCACATTAACTCTTTAAAACCAACTCCGATTATTAAAAACTCAACCAGCAGATTATCCTGCTTTATCTGCAAGCTTATAACCCACAAAAAACACTAACACCCTGTCACTAATCAATCAAAGTCGGACGCCTAGTATGACATAGTCCGACCACCGCCAGTTTTGGTAAATTCAGCACCAAAATATTTAGGCTTAATTTTCTAACACACAGCTACTTACAGCATTTTTTATGACTCTATGTCATGAAAAAAGTTTTTGCAAGGTTTTTTACCCTAAAATGAGAGTGGTTGTTCACTGCTTTTTACCCTGGGTTTGCTCCTTAAATTTCTGCTACTTCTAACAACCCTTTTTCCCCGGAATAGTTTTTTGCGCTGCTATACAAATACTCTTCTGCTAACTCTACTATATCTTTATAACGCTTTCTTGTAAAAACATCTATCCACTCTACTGTGCTAAAGGTTAGATAATGCAACGCTGCTTCATCTTTTATCCGGTAAATCGTTGTCCCCCTTCCTCATCAGGCTAAGGTATAGTTTACCTTTATACCCATTGCAAATGGACCACATCTAATGATTGCCAGTAACTTGATCTACTTTGGCTTCGCCAAAAAATCAACTAAAATTCAACCTGCTTTAGTCTTCATATGGCGAGGTGCGGGGGTGATCGGTTCTTTACAGAACCGATCACCTATTTCTACCTAACTACAATATCCTCTGAACCTACAACACCTTCACTATTGGTAATAGTATAATGATATACTCCTGGTTTTAAGGTCTCGATATTTATAACATTATGCTGAGCGTTAATGGATTGTGTAACTACTTGCTTACCCAATGCATCTACAACAGTTAACTGCACCTCGGTTTTACCAAATCCTGTTAGGTCTATATTTACATGGTTAGTTGCTGGATTGGGATAAGCTTTAACGCTTGATTGATCTGAGATACCTGTTTCAATCCCGGTAACACTCGGGTCAGCAATCCAACAAGTGGCAGAGGCACCATTACCTGTGGTAAAAGATCCTGCTACCAGTAACACCCTGCCATCGTTAAGCCGGTTTATCGTATATCCTTGAGTACCTACCAAATTATATATAGGTGATGACCAGGTTCCTGTTGATGTATTGTATGTTTCAACGCATTGGGTATTAAAGGGATCAAAGAAGTTGCCAAGACCAAAAATTAATACGTTACCATTGTTCAGTAATACCGTTGGACAACTGCCTCTATTCTGCTGAAGATCGCCGGAATCGGTAAAACTATCGTTCGATGGATCGAACAGTTCAACAGCATTTTGCGAGTTAATCGTGCTTGAACCGGTTACCAATACTTGCCCGTTATTTAGCAACAATGTGTGGTGATTTTCCCTTGCAGCACTCATAACATCTACTATATCCGACCAGGTATCTGTATTGGGATCGTAGATCTCAGCGGTGATTTGGCTGTCGCTACCCCCGGTTGCCAATATCCTTCCATCTGCCAGTTTAGTCAGGGAGAGTCCTCCTCCTCGGGTTGTTGTCATGTCGCCCGCTACAGACCATGTACCTAATGCCGGGTCGTATAGTTCTGCACTAACCCCTGATCCGTGCCCCCCGGCGGCAAGTACTTTGCCGTTGTCGAGCATTATGGCGGCATGATCGTAGCGCGGTTGGGACATGCTATCGGTATAACTCCATGTTCCGGCAACAGCATCGTATATTTCACAGCTGGCAATCGGATCTACGCTACTCGCATCTCCTCCTATTGCTAGTATGTTTCCATTTGCCAGTTTCACCGAGGCTAATTCTGATCTGACTTCATTCATACTTCCCGTGGTACTCCAGACCCCTGTGGACACATTGTAGATTTGTGCACTACTGTGTACAACAAGATTCAACAAATCTCCATTATCTCCCCCAAAGGCGAGTACATTACCATTATCCAGTAATACTGATTCATGTAGCCAACGTGCTTCCTGCAGGCTACCGGTGAAGGTTAGCGACTGACTATATATACTTCCCGTAAGCGCAAATAACAGACTTACTGTTAGTAAAATTCTTTTCATCTTTTTTAAATTTTGGTTTTATTCGATTTATTATTCATTCTTCTTTCTCTCCTATTGGTACAGTTCTTATGGATTATCGCTGTTAGTCTGGTGCGATACCACCATGAAAAATGATTCGCTACAAAACCTGAAACCCAAATGCTGGCTTTAGTTTACAACTGAAATCTATAAATAACTTACTCTCCATCTAACAATTTATACTATAGCCATTACAAATGGCTGTTCAGCTTTCCTAATCCTTTTCAACTTTTACTCAATACTTACCAGTACCGCTCCACTCAAATTCCAAGATGCAAGAGCCTTACCTTTACTTTATCGATTGCCATTGCAAATGTCAATCTGCTTCGGGGCTGGGAACAGCACTACTTACTAATTAAATCTGGAACGTGGAAATTTTCTCGATTATAAAATAACGAATCGGACACAAAACTGGAACCAACTATAAAACTTAAAT
>JAESTK010000333.1 GCA_016763645.1 Flavobacteriales bacterium | reverse complement strand
TCAAAAATAAACAAGCTGTCGCTCTTTCTCTTTTCTTACTCCGTTTCGCTACGCTCCACTACGTAAGAAAAGAGAAATATACCCAACAACGTGGTGAAACTAATCAGCTAGTAATACAACTTATAGTTTTATGACAGCCAACGGATTGCAACTATATGGTTATTATTCTGACTCGGGGTGGCATACTTTTGTCGTTTTCGAGTATTACAACAGCGTAAGAGTGTCAATTAATTATAAGGAGATGAAAAATATTTCAGCACTTTTAGACGAAGCAAATACAAAAGCAAAATCAGGTGATTTTTTTAACATCTAATTTAGAGCTACAATAATTCAATTCTTTGATATTGTCATGCTTAGACGTTTTTCAACTACCTATTCAGCGTAATCGACTTCTTAAAAATCATTCCGTTTATTTCCATGATGTAAAAGTAAACGCCATCGGGTACTGGTTCACCTGCAAATGTGTACCCATCCCAAGATGCAAAACTACCGGAAGAACTAAAAACAAGTACACCCCAACGATTGAAAATTTGTAAGTCAACGCAACCTGTTAAATCGAAATTGCCTGAAATTTCAAAAAGGTCGTTTATTCCATCCCCGTTTGGGGTAAATACTCGGGAGGGGTTTAGTTCAACATATTCTGCAAATCCATCAACGGGTTCAGAGTAATCGGTTGTGTCGGAACAACCAAATTCGTTTGTAGCAATTAAACGAATGATTAGCTCTTGGTCGTAGCTAAACAACGTTGTTGGTTCGGTTTCAGTTGAAGTTCCTCCATTATTAAATTCCCAAAAGTAACTGTCTGCCAATGTGCTTTGGTTTTCGAATTCGGCTAATAACCCTTCGCAAGAGGGAAGTAAGGTGTAATCGAAAATCGACATTGGTGCTTCAAACACTTCGATTTCTATTGAATCAGACTCTAAACATCCGTTTCCATCGGTTACCGAAATATAGTAAATAGTTGATACTGTAGGACTGGCTGTAGTTGTGTCGTATATCGTATTGGTTAAATTCGAATCTGGTGCCCAATTATAGGTGTATGGACCAACTCCCGAAACTGTGTTTACAGATAGAACGAGGTCGGTAAATTGACACATACTTGTATCTTCCATCGTGGTAATATTGAAAATATTGACCGTCACGACATCAAAATCAATGCAACTATTAGAGTCGGTAACCATTACCCAATAAGTATTTGTTTGAGTTGGATTTACGGTTGGGTTAGCCAACGAAGTATCATTAATTTGGAAATTGGGCGACCAAGCGTAAGTAGATAAAGGCGGGCCAGTTGGCGTACCACCTATTATAACAGGTGTTCCGCGGCACGAAGTGGTGTCGGTTCCAGCATCAACAACAGGTAACGGGTTAACAATAACGATAACTATGTCAAAATTTTCGCAGGCGTTGCTATCAATAATCGTAACAGTGTAACTCGTTGTATCGGTAGGGAATGCCAAAGTGCTGTCGTTATTAGGGGTAGAAAGGGTGTTTAGTGGTGTCCAAGAGTAACTATCTCCACCGGTAGCGATAAGTTGGGCAGTATCTCCAATGCATATCTGTTGGTCGATACCTGCACTAACGGCAGGTTGTGGGTTAACAGTAATTTTCACAGAATCTATACTAATACAGCTATTGGAGTCAGTAACTTGAACGAAATATTGAGTAGTATCAACAGGTGTAGCGAAAGTAGAATCGTTTAGTGGAGTGGATAAACTGTTTAGTGGAGTCCAACTATATGAATCCCCTCCTGTAGCAATTAATTCGGTAGAATCGCCAATACAAATCTGGCGACCTAAACCAGCATCAACAATCGGAAAAGGGTTAACGGTTACAATTACAGAATCGGTATTTACACAACCGTTGCTATCTGTTACCAGAACAAAATATTGCGTGGTATCAGTAGGGGCTGCGTAAGTTGAGTCATTTAATGGTGTAGATAAATTGTTTTGTGGCGACCAGATATATGTGTCTCCTCCAGTGGCAATTAATTCGGTAGAATCGTCTATGCAAATTTGAACATTTTGTCCAGCGTCAACTATAGGAAAAGGGTTAACGGTTACAATTATTGAATCGATATTTACGCAACCATTGGCATCGGTACCACTTACATAATATGTAGTTGTATCGGTTGGATAAACAAGAGGATCGGCAATAGAATCATTACTAAGACTATCGGTAGGAGCCCAAATGTAACTCACACCGCCAGAAGCAACAAGTTGGGCGGTGTCAAATAAACAAATCTGGGTATTCACTCCCGCATCAATTAATGGTAGTGGATTCACGATTACAACAACAGTATCGGTTCCATTACATACATGATTGACGGTTTCTACCGAATAGGTGAATGTGTTTGCAGGGCTAACTGTTGGGTTAGCTAATAGTGAATCATTCATTCCGTATAGTGAACTCCAGCTAAATGTTGTGCCAAGTGGAGATGTAGGATTGCCCCCAATTATTACAGAATCTAAGAAACAAATTGAAGTATCAGGACCCGCATCGGTAGGTACAACAGGGTTGACAATAACTCTGGTTGTATCCCAAAACGTACATCCATTTAAGTCTGTAACTTCAACTTCATAATCTACGGTATCCATTGGCCAAATAAGTGTGGTATCGTTGTTTGGAGAGCCTAAACTATCGGTAATTAGCCATGTATAAACATCACCTCCAGTTGCAATCATTTCTATGGTGTCGGAAGGGCAAAGCCATAAATCAGCGCCAGCACTAGCTGCCGGTAAAGGGTTTACAATGACTGTCACAGAATCCCAATTTTCGCAGAGGTTACTATCGGCTACTTGAACAAAATAGGTGGTTGTGTCGGTTGGCCATGCCAAAGTACTATTGTTTACTGGCGTTGCTAAACTATCTGTCGGAGTCCAGACATATGAATCTCCACCTGTTGCAAGTAATGTTGTAGTATCTCCGATACAAATTTGAATATTTAACCCTGCATTAACAATAGGCAAGGGGTTTACTGTTATTTTAATAGAGTCGATATTTATACAGCCATT
>JAESTK010000236.1 GCA_016763645.1 Flavobacteriales bacterium | reverse complement strand
TTTTTGGGTTTTGTTAAACTCGTTTAATATGGGCAGATTCTGAGGTGATTTCAAATTCGGATCTTCATCTAACAAAACGTTTGCGGTATTTCTTGCCAATTGTGAAATTTGTCCGTCACGAACAATATCAGCAATTTTTAAATCGAGCATTCCGCTTTGTTGGGTGCCAATTAATTTCCTGGTCCGCGGAGTTTTAGATCGGCCTCAGCTATCTCAAAACCATCGTTAGTTTTACTTCCATCGTTTCTCTATTTTTAAACCAATTATGGTTAACCTAATTTGACTTGCCCCATATATTGAGCGAAAAATAAAACCTTTTTTTCATCTTTTTTATCAAACAAAAACGGTTTTACATCCTTAGCCATTTCTTGCATATCCAACGCAATACATTTGTCGAGAATACACGTTCTCAATTCACTGGGATTATCTATACCTATTTTCATCTTTAGATAATCATAGTTCGGAATTTGCCCTTGCCCGAGCATATACACTATATCGAAAAAGTCTCTTCCCTTGTTCCTCTTTCTGTTCATTACAGCATAGAATTTTTGCGAGAGCAATATATCTTTTGGTGTAGTATTAATTTGGGTAAATACATCATATTTATTGAGCAAAGGTTGGTCAACTTTATACTCGTAATTATGCGCCTTGGTATCTAACCGTATCAATATTTTTTCTTCTTTATGGTTGGTTAATCCAGCTTTAAACAAAATTTCAGGAAACCTAATGTAACAATGGTAGGCTCCTTTTTTAACATTTCGTATTTCTACTTCATAGCCTAATCTTTCTAATTCCGTTTTCACAATAGTGGTAATCCCGTTAAAATCATCCATTGAAAGATTAAAATTATCAAAATCCAAGTCTTCCGAAAAGCGATGACTACCATGAACAATACGCAGACAAGTGCCCCCTAAAAATGCCAACTTGTGTTCATAAGGGCTTTCGAATATAATTTCGAGAATCTTGTATTGCAAGTATTCTCGAATAATGAATCTTTCGTAATGATGTAACGATTCGGGGTAATACAGTTTTAACTCGTTTAGACTAAGCATCGGTTACATTCAAAAACATTCGTATTCTTTTATCCAAAATTTTTGAGTTAAACACGCTTTGATATCTTTTTAATTTATCCAAATCGACTAACTCAGCAACTAGCACTTCATTAAACCGCATAGCCTCAACATCGTCTTCGCTGTTTAGTTTATTTAGGTAGAAATAATCAAGAATTACTTTTTCAGGTTCTGCCATTCTAATCGTATATTCTTTTTCCTTTAAAAGTTTGTAACCGAAAAATAATGTGGGTTTGAGGTGCCTGTACTCAAAATTACCGCTAAAAGTATCGTAACTGGCTGTATTTTTTGTAGTTACGGAAATCGTTAAAAAAACACCTTCAGGTATAAGATTGTAATGTGCCAATGCACTCTCTAAAGAAATATAAGACGGAGCATACATTCTATTAGCTGCATAATACAAAAAATGCTCTCGTTTCTTTTGTCCGTCAAAACAGTAATACCCCCTTTTCATCTTTACTATGTACCCTTTTTTTTGCCACTCTACCAACCGTCTGCTATCAAAATTTGGAAATCGCTTTTGAATATCTTTCACAGAGAATATCGGAAATATTTTTAACGATTTTTCAAACTCGATGTAATTCATTGGTGTTAATTGTTTGTCAAAAATAACAATTTTCTAATATAAATAGCACCCGAGTATTTTTAGAAACATCCGCAATCCAATTCTCGATTGGTTTATTTTATCACGATATCCTACCCCAATTTATTTTTCCTTTTTGGGTTTTGTTAAACTCGTTTAATATGGGCAGATTCTGAGGTGATTTCAAATTCGGATCTTCATCTAACAAAACGTTTGCGGTATTTCTTGCCAATTGTAAAATTTGTCCGTCACGAACAATATCCGCAATTTTTAAATCGAGCATTCCGCTTTGTTGGGTGCCAACTAAATTTCCTGGTCCGCGCAATTTTAAATCTACTTCAGCAATCTCGAATCCATCATTAGTTTTTACCATGGTTTCCATACGGGTTTTGCCATCGGCACTTAGCTTATAACTTGTTGCCAAAATACAATACGATTGCTCTGCACCACGCCCAACTCTTCCTCGCAATTGGTGTAGTTGCGATAAACCAAAACGTTCTGCGCTTTCGACAATCATAACAGAAGCATTTGGTACATTTACTCCCACTTCAATAACGGTTGTGGCAACCATTATTTGCGTTTCGCCACGAACAAAACGCTGCATTTCGAAATCTTTATCTTTAGCTTTCATTTGCCCATGAACGATGCTAATTTGCTGATTCGGAAAGTCTCGACAAACGCTTTCGTAACCATCCATTAAATCTATATAATCCATTTTTTCGGACTCTTTAATTAGCGGGTAAACGATGTAAACTTGCCTTCCTTTTTCAATTTCTTGATGTACAGTCCCCCAAATCGCCAATCGATTTGAATCGTATTTGTGAATCGTTTTAATCGGCTTTCTGCCAGGTGGTAGCTCATCGATAACCGAAACGTCTAAATCTCCATAAAATGTCATCGCTAATGTTCTTGGAATAGGAGTAGCCGTCATTACTAAAATATGTGGTGGAAATTTGTTTTTTTGCCACAGTTTCGACCGTTGCGCTACACCAAATCGATGTTGTTCATCAATCACAACTAATCCCAAATTATTGAACTTCACTTTGTCTTCTAGTAATGCGTGAGTGCCGATAAGAATATTCAGTTTTCCCGATTCAAGATTTTCATGGAGTACACGCCTCGCAGCAGTTTTGGTTGAACCTGTGAGCAATGCTAATTCAACATCCATATCTTTCAGTAAATCGGAAAGTCCTTCGAAGTGCTGATTGGCTAAAATTTCGGTTGGTGCCATAATACAAGCTTGAAAATCATTATCTAACGCGATAAGCATAATCAATAACGCAACTATTGTTTTTCCGCTACCGACATCGCCTTGCAAAAGACGGTTCATGTGCCGACCAGAGCCAATGTCGGCACGAATTTCTTTTACCACACGTTTTTGAGCATTGGTCAACTCGAATGGTAAATACTGATTATAAAAACTTGTGAAGTATTGACTAATATTCTCAAAATTGTACCCTTTTATTGTTCTCTGATGATGAATTTTCATTCGTAAATAGCCCAATTGAACAAAGAATAATTCTTCAAATTTTAATCGCATCGTTGCCTTTTGTAGCAACTCCTTATTTTGAGGATAATGAATGTTTTTTACAGCAGTATTTTTATCGATAAGCCGCAAATTCGATATGATTTCTACAGATAACGTTTCAGCACCTGCGTTACCTAACTTCTCGATAAGTGATTTGGTGAGTTTTGCAATTCCTTTACTCGTTAACCATGAATTTGATGCTTTTTCAGTTGTATGGTACACCGGTTCCAGCTCACCAATTACCGATTTATTAAACTCCTCGAGTAATTCTACTTCTGGATGAACAATATTAAAACTACTTCCATAGAGGTTTGGCTTGCCATAAACTACATACTCAGCTCCAAGTTTTAAATTAGATTTAATCCACTTAATGCTTTTAAACCAAACCAAATCAATAACTCCTGTTTCGTCAGAAAATTTGGCGACTAAACGTGTTCCTCGTTTTTGCCCGACTGTTCTTACACTTTGAATTTTCCCTTTTATTTGAACTGCAGCGGAGTCGGGATTTATCTCTCTTACCGTTTGGAAATTCGACTTATCTACGTATCGAAATGGGTAATAACTCAGCAAATCACCAAAGGTGTGAATTCCCAATTCGGTTTTCAGCAAGTCCGCTCGGTTTGCACCAACTCCCTTCAAATATTCTATCGGTGTGCGAAGATATTCAGACATGAGTCTCCTAAAATTTTATATATAATCTATTTTTCATAAAAAAGCCCCCCGTAGTGAGCGGGGGGCTTAAAATTACAATTTCATTTTTATTTATATTGATCTCGCCCCCAATAACAAAACTGGATTCTCTAATAACTGCTTAAATGTTTTCAAAAATGCAGATCCAATTGCACCGTCAACTGCTCTATGATCACATGCTAACGTTACTTTCATAACATTGCCAGGAATGATTTGTCCGTTTTTAACAACTGGAACTTCTTTGATTGCGCCTACTGATAATATACACGCTTCTGGAATATTTATGATAGAAGTAAACTGTTCAATACCAAACATTCCAAGATTAGAAATCGTGAAGGTATTACCTTCCATTTCTTGCGGCTGAAGCTTTTTGGTTTTAGCTTTAACTACCAAATCTTTCACATTTGTAGATATTTGGGTTAATGTTTTTCCATCAGCAAACTGAACAACAGGAACAACTAATCCATCGTCAACTGCGACAGCAACACCAATATGAATATGGTCGGCATAGCGAACCGATTCCCCTTGCCAAGATGCATTTACTTTTGGATTTTGTCTAATTGCTTCGGCAACCGCTTTAATGATGATATCATTAAACGAGATTTTTAAAGGAGCAATTCCATTGATTGACTTTCGAGCATCTATTGCTGCATCCATATCAATTTCCATGGTAAGGTAAAAATGCGGTGCAGAGAATTTACTCTCTGCTAATCGTCTTGCAATAACTTTTCGCATTTGTGATGCGGGAACATCAGTAAAACTTTCTCTGCCAACAAAAGTTGATGCACCACCAGTATAATTGTCAATATCTCGTTTTACAATTCTACCACCTTCGCCTGTTCCTCGAACCATAGAAAGGTTTATTCCTTTTTCTTTCGCTAAGCTTTTCGCCAATGGCGAAGCGACTACTCTTCCGTTCGAATTATCAACAACCGGAGAAGTAGTTACAACTGTTTTTGCTGGCGCAGAAACTGTAACTGGTACTGGCGCTTCTACAACAACAGGTTTAGGCTCTTCTTCTTTTGGTACAGAATTTTTCTTCTTTTCTTCTGCTAAAATCGATTTTATATCTTCTCCCTTTTCGCCAAGAATCGCTAAGATAGAATCTACTGGTGCTGCGGCACCTTTTTCAACTCCAATGTGTAACAACACGCCTTCCTGAAAAGACTCGAACTCCATAGTGGCCTTGTCTGTCTCAATCTCTGCTAAAACATCGCCAGGCTCAACACTATCACCAACTTTTTTATGCCATTCGGCAACAACACCTTCTTTCATGGTGTCGCTCAACTTGGGCATTCTTACAACTTCCGCCATCTTTTCTCTAAAATTAGTCTACAATATATGGATAATCTTCTTGGGTATAAACATCTTCGAATAACGCTGAAGGTTTTGGTATTGGAGATTCTTCAGCAAATTTAACTGATTCTTCTACCTGTTTTTTAACTCTTGCTTCAATGTCTTTTATTTGTTTTTCGGTAGCGTATTTTTTATCCTTAATAACACTTAACACTGTCTGCACAGGGTCAATACCTTTGTATTTCGCGACCTCTTCTTTTGATCTATATTTTTGTGGGTCAGACATTGAATGCCCTTTGTAACGATACGTTTTTACATCTAGCCAAGTAGGGCCATCACCTTTTCTTGCTCGTGTTGCGGCTTCTTCAATTGCTAAACAAACCGATTCTACATCCATACCATCAACCGTAAAAGATGGCATTTCATAAGAGGCTCCAATTTTTTCGAGTTCTGTTACATTGGTTGTTCTTTCAACGGAAGTTCCCATTGCGTAATTGTTATTCTCGACAAGAAAAACTACTGGTAGCTTCCACAACATTGCCATATTATATGTCTCGTGTAAAATTCCTTGACGAACAGCTCCATCGCCCATCATACAAACCACAATATTTTTAGTTCCTTTGTATTGTTCTGCAAATGCTAACCCAGCACCAAGACCTATTTGACCACCTACAATTCCGTGGCCGCCCCAAAATCCTTTTTCTACATCAAAAAAGTGCATTGAGCCCCCTTTTCCTTTCGATGTACCTGTGGTTTTACCATAAAGCTCTGCCATACATCGATTTGGCGAAGTTCCCATTGCCAAAGGAAAAGCATGATCACGATATGCTGTAATTACTTTATCTCCTTTACCTATGGCTTCAACAATGCCCATTGCTACTGCTTCTTGTCCAATATATAAATGGCAAAATCCGCCAAACTTTTGCATGGTATATAACATCCCGCATTTCTCTTCGAACTTTCGCATGAGGTACATTTTCTCATACCAGTCTAAATACGTTTTCTTGTCGAATTTAGTCTTCGATTTAATTGCAGTTTTCTTCGGTTTGGTAGCCGTTGCTTTTGCCATAATTATTTAATTAAATAAGAGATGCAAATTTATAATAATTCTTCAATGAATAGTTCGTTTTAAATCAGCTTCTAAGCCCTTTTTCATTAAACACTAAAGGAAGGAGTTCTTTAATGCTTGCGATCTCATATACGCTCCCGACTTCGCCCATCAGCAAAATTTTAATGTTATTTGAATGTCTCAATTCATATTCAGCAATTACTTGCCTACAAGCCCCACAAGGGGATATCGGCTTATCGACCTTAAACTCAGTTGACCTAGCGGTAATTGCCATAATCTCAATTGATTCGTCAGGATACCTAGCACCTGCGCTAAAAATTGCAGTACGCTCTGCACATAACCCAGATGGGTAAGCAATGTTTTCTTGATTGTTTCCTGTAATTATTTTACCATTTTTGAGCAACAAGGCTGCCCCAACGTAAAAATTAGAATATGGTGCATACGCTTTGTCTCCACTTTCGTGCGCACGCCTCATTAATTCTTGCTGTTGGTCAGTTAATTCCCCTACCGAATCGTACTCGACTACCGTAGTCTTTAGCTCAAATTCTCTCTTCATCAATTCCTTATTTACTTCAAAATTAGAGATTTTAATTTACTTTATGTTCTTTTGTCTGACGATGATAAACGAAGTACAAGAAAAATTAATAGAACTGGACTCTATTTCTTTAAAAGATATGGATAAAGTTGCCTTGATGAATCGTACCGACACCAAATTTATTTTTAATACCGACACCCTCATTGGTGCATTATCGAAACTAAAAAAGTATTACTCTATACTTGAAATTCAAGGAAAGCGTACTGCTAATTATCGCACCCAATATTTCGACACAGAACAACGCGATTTATTTATTAGGCATCAGAACGGGAAGAAAAATCGATATAAAATTAGAATCAGAAAATACATTGACAGCGATTTATGTTTCTTGGAAGTAAAGTTTAAATCGAATAAAAGCAGAACCATAAAAAACCGAATTAAAATTGCTGATTTTGAGGCTAATTTGTCTCAAACTTCTAAAGATTTTATTCGGGAAAATTCTTCACTCGATCCGGATACTTTAGTTTCTACTCTGTGGAATAATTTTTCAAGACTTACGCTGGTTAGTAAAACGTCACGGGAAAGATTAACCATCGATCTTGAATTGGCATTTGAGAATAACTCTAAAAAGACACTAAACCAATTGGTTATTGCCGAAGTTAAACGAGAGGGCAATGCACCTTCGGAGTTTATAAAAATCATTAAAGAAAAGCATATTAGACCAGGAAGTATGAGTAAATACTGCGTAGGTTCTGTACTTTTGGACGATACTATTAAATACAACAACTTTAAGCCAAATTTGCTGGCGATAAAAAAACTAACAAATGGACTTACTGCTTAACATATTTCTATCGGCTAAAATGTTCGGAATGGAAATTTTTGATAAAAGCGATTTTATTGAATTAATTGTCCCTTTTAGCCTCAATATTTTTGTTTCATTTATCATCATTCGATTCATCTATTATCCGCAAGCTAGACGAAAAGATTACCTGTTTACCTATATTCTTTTTAGCATCATTGTTTTCTTTTTATTCCATATGCTCAGCAGCACAAAGTTGAGTACTGGTGCCGGGCTAGGGCTGTTTGCCATTATGGGGATTATCCGTTACCGCACAGATGCCATTGCTATTAAAGAAATGACTTATTTGTTTGTAATAATTGGTTTAGCGGTGATCAATGCGCTATCAAACAAAAAAGTGTCTATTACCGAATTAATGTTCGCCAACTTTACCATTATGGGTATTGTTTTTTTACTAGAACAGGTGTGGATGTTAAAACAAGAGTCGAGTAAAATTATTACCTACGAAAAAATTGAGTTGATAGTACCAGAAAAAGAAACTGAACTCATAGCTGACTTACAAGAAAGGACAGGGTTAAAAATTGAACGTGCTGTGGTTGGCAAAATTGATTTTTTAAGAGATACCGCTCAAGTAAGAATATACTATCACGAAGATTCTAGCAAAACAACTGCATAAGCAGATACGCCTTCTTCGCGACCGACATAACCCAATTTTTCGGTTGTGGTTGCTTTAATAGAAATATCGTCTTCGCTAATTTTAAGAATACTAGCCAAGGTCGACTTCATTGAAGGAATGTGAGGATTTATTTTTGGCTGTTGCAAGCAAATTGTAGAATCTATATTACCAATTTTCCATCCCTTTTCAGCTACTATTCGAATAACTTCAGCTAAAAGTTTTTTACTATCTATCCCCTTATAATCTGCAGAAGTATCTGGGAAGTGAAACCCAATGTCACGCATATTAGCCGCACCTAAAACAGCATCGCATATTACATGAATTAGTACGTCTGCATCGGAATGACCAACCGCACCTTTAGTATGTGGAACTAAAATTCCGCCCAACCAAAACTCCTCATTTTCTCTGAGCTGATGCACATCGAAACCAAAGCCTACTCTAATCTTCATTGAAATTATTCAGAAATACTCGCTGCCGGTTCGGCTACTGACTTTAACCCTTCAAAATCGAAGGTCAGGGAAAAACGTAATGTGTTTTTCAGAGGGCTATTTACCACAGCCGCAGAACCAAAATAAGCTGGAATTAAATAGGCAAAATCTATCCCAAAAACATTGTATTTGATTCCTGCGCCAAGGGTGAAAAATTTACGATTTCCTTTAGTTGCTGCTTCCCAAAAATAACCTGCGCGAACTGCAAATTGCTTATTATACCAATATTCCATACCAATGGCATAATTAATTTCATTCATTTCCTCTTTAAATCTACTTCCCTTTTCTACTTGGTATTCCCCGTTAGAGTCTTGAATTAAAGATCCTGTACTGTCAGTTTCTAAAACGCCTGGCGCATCTGTAAACGAGCCAAACATACCGCTCGCTACCGCCCTTTCTGGGTCTTGTCCTGACGCAATAACGTACTCATTATTAGAATTAGTTATTGGTGCTCCTTGGTCGTCTGTTGCGTACACGGGAGTAGTGGGAACCAATAATTTATTAACATCTGCCGTGATAGTAATTCTATTATAATCATCTATATCAATTGTTAAGCTTGGTCCTAGTCTAAAATTAATAGGGATAAAATCACGCCTAGAAGAATTAGAATATGCCATTCTGTTACCGATATTCGAAATATTTAACCCAAAGGCAAATTCAGCATCTTTTTCAATTACGGTTAAATCTTTATTCAAATAATAAGCTGAAACATCTACTGCAACCGAACGTCCCGCTTTTGTTTGCGAACCCCCAACAGTTTGGCCTCCTGTTAAATTTGAGTTAATAAACCTCAACGCTATACCACCCGATAATTTTTCAGATAAAATTCTAGAATAAGCCAAATCGATAGCATATTCGTTGGGTCTAAATTGCATTAAATCATTGCCTTGTTCATCGGTAAACTGAATATCTCCAAGTGTAAAGTACAGTAAAGAAGCCCCAAATGCCTGAGTCTCATCAATTTTTTTATACCCAGAAACATACATCAGGCTAATATCAGGAACTAAGTTTCTCAACCAAGGTGAATATGACAATCCGAAACCAAAATCTTTTTCTGCGAAGGTCATTTTTGCTGGATTCCAATGTATTGAATTCGCATCGCCAGAAGTCGAAACGCCTGCTTCTCCCATTCCTCCTGCTCTAGAATCTGGCGCAATCAGCAAAAAAGGAACAGCTGTAGTGATAGTGTTTACATCAACCGTTGACTGACCAATAACTGAAGAACTACCGCCATTTTGGCCTTGTACTGTTTGCGCAGATACAGAAGCACCAATAGCTATAGAAAATAAAAAACCGAATCCTTTTAATGTACTCATATCCTAATCTTGCAAATATAGATTACTTAATTTAAAATTACCAACTTTTCGAAGTAGTCAACACTTTCGCCTGTTGGCACAGCTACTTTGAGTTTGTAGATATAGACGCCTTTTCCAATTGGGTCGCCATATTCATCTAGTCCGTCCCAATAAATTGGACCTACTCGATAGCTGTTATCTGCTATAAACGTACTTAACGTCTTAATTAGTCTGCCAGAGACAGTAAATATTTCTATTCTAACGTCAAGTCCCTGTCCCGCTTGATTGTGCTCGAAGTAAAATGCGGTGTTCGTTGTAAACGGATTCGGATAATTGAGTACATGGTCGAGTGCAAGCTCAGCGCTTTCTGCGACAACAAATTCGGTATTTGCCTCACCAGAATTGTTATATACATCCCAAACTTTAAGGGTTAACGTATGTTGCCCTGCATCTAATTTACTAAAAGGATAATTGATAGTTCCTTTTTGGTAGCTATCTAATTCGGCTTCATAATAATCGTTTAGCACAATTGAATTGGTTGTATTCGCATCCAGTACAGCTTCTAAATCATGCCCAATACCATTACCAGATGTATTAATTCCATTTTCATCAAAAATATGAGCTAACATAATCGGGTTTTCGTTTGTTAAACCTCCAAACA
>JAESTK010000235.1 GCA_016763645.1 Flavobacteriales bacterium | reverse complement strand
TGGTTTTATTTGTATTTCAATTTGGAGTATTGGCTTTAGTAAAAAAGTATAATGGCAATTTAAAGTTGGGGTATGTTTCTTTAGTGGGGATTTCTCTTGGGTTAATAGGATTGTTTTACATATTTAGTTAAGAGGCACGTTTTTGTTTCTGGTTTTTGATATAGGAAATATTCGAAATGCTCACACTATATTTTTATGTCTTCCATTTTGCATGAAGCGTTGCTTCGACCAAAATGAGATCCATAAAAAAAAGGAGCTTTCTAATGAAAGCTCCTTTTTGATGCGGAGAATGAGAGATTCGAACTCTCGGTACCTTGCGGTACGCTAGTTTTCAAGACTAGTGCATTCGACCACTCTGCCAATTCTCCGCTGCAAAAGTATAAATACATTTGAATTTTGAAATAGTAAATGAACTTTTTTATAAAAAATAGATTATCTCTTGAAACTGTTAATTTTATTAGCTTTGTATTCAATAAAAACTTGTTGATGCGCACCCTGTTAGTTATTAGTCTTTTAGCATTTTCTTCGCTGGTACAAGCAGAGGGTTTAAAGGCTTTTTTTTCTTACAGTTCATTCTATTCACCAGATTCTGGCCCTTATGTAGAAACATATTTATCTGTTATCGGTAGCTCTGTGGAATATAAAGTAAATGAAAACGGTAAATTTCAAGGTAAAATTGAAATTACCTTAGTTTTTAAAGACGGGGAAGAAATAGCAAACTTCAAAAAATATAATCTTTTAAGTCCAGAATTAGATGATACTATTTCGAGTTTCATCAATTTTGTTGACCAACAACGGTTTTCATTAGCTAATAAAAAGTATGAACTCGAAATTCAAATTGCCGATGTTAATTCGCAAGAAGAGTCTTTTATATCGTATCAACCCATAGATTTAAATTTTAGCGAGACGGAAATCATGATTTCCGATATAGAATTTGTGGAATCGTTTGCGAAGTCAGAAACCGAATCTATCATCACAAAAAGTGGTTATGATGTAGTTCCTTACGTCTCTAATTTTTACCCACAAAATTTGAATAAAATTGGTTTTTACGCTGAGGTTTACAACACAGAAAAAGTTTTGGGAGCTGACGAAAAATATTTGGTGAATTATTACATAGAATCATACCAAACAGGAAGTGTTATGGCGCGCTATAAAAAGTTCGCAAGGCACGATGCAAATGCTGTAAGTGTAGTTATGGGAGAATTTAACATCGAAGAGTTGCCTTCGGGTAATTATCAACTAGTGGTTGAGGTTCGTGATCGAAATAATGAGATAAAAACTACTAAAAAGATGTTTTTCCAACGTAATAACCCTGCTATTGCAATGAATGCTGATGATATTGCTGCGATTGTGGATCTTGGTTTCGTAGCTCAAATTACCGATGAAGACACTTTGACTATGTATATCGAAAGTCTTTATCCTATTTCTTCTCAGTTAGAACGAAATTTTGTCAAAACACAATTTGAAAGAGGTGACGGAGCATTTGAAATGAAGCAGAAATATTTTATTAGCTTTTGGCAGTCAATAAATCGGCTAAACCCTGAGCGAGCTTGGAACGAGTATAAAGTTGAGTTAAGAAAGGTAGAACGTTATAGAACAACTCGATTTCATGGTTTTGAAACTCATAGAGGTCGAGTTTATTTACAGTACGGAGCGCCAAACACAATAAGTGATCGTAAGAACGACCCTGCTACTTACCCGTACGAAATTTGGCACTATTACAATACCGAAAAGAGAAGAAATGTAAAATTTGTTTTTTATAGCCCTAATGCATTAGGTATTGATTATGAACTAATTCATTCAGATGCCTATGGTGAGCCTAACAACTACCGCTGGAAGCTATTAATTCAAAAAACTACGGAGCCTGCAACTAATCCAGATAAAATTGATCCGCGAGATGCTTACGGAAATAGAGTGGATGATTATTTCGACAATCCAAGATAATTCGAGTGGTAAAGGTTGCAGTTGTTATACTTAATTACAATGGGGCTACTTACCTAAAACAATTTTTGCCAAGTGTTCAGCATACAAAAAATGCTGAAATCTGGGTGGCAGACAACGCTTCAACTGACGATTCAATAGCTTTTTTAAAAGAAACATTTCCACAGGTACGTGTAGTTGAAATGGCTAAAAACAATGGCTATGCAGGCGGCTACAACGAAGCATTAAAGCAAATTGAAGCCGAGTATTTTGTGTTGTTAAATTCTGATGTAGAAGTTACCCATAATTGGATAGAGCCAATAATTCAGTTAATGGATAACGATAAATCTGTCGCAGCTTGTCAGCCTAAAATTAAGAGCTATAATGATAAAACTAGCTTTGAATATGCAGGGGCAGCTGGCGGTTTTATCGATAAATACGGCTACCCATTTTGCCGGGGTCGAATTTTCGATACATTAGAAAAAGACGAAGGGCAATATGATGATGCAATAGAAGTTTTTTGGGCAACAGGGGCTTGTCTTTTTGTGCGTTCGAAAGCATACAACGAAGTAGGAGGATTGGACGCTGATTATTTCGCCCACATGGAAGAAATCGACCTTTGTTGGAGATTGAAAAATGCAGGATACAAAATAATGTGTGAGCCTAAATCAGTGGTTTACCATGTTGGAGGAGCAACATTAAAAAAATCTAACCCGTATAAAACCTATCTAAATTTTAGAAACAGTTTATTTACAATTGTGAAAAATCACCCACGAAACGGAATGTTCTATGTTATTCTGATAAGACTGTTGCTAGATGGTGTTGCAGGAGTCAAGTTTTTGCTCAATGGCGAAATAAAAAACACCTTAGCCATAATTAAGGCTCACTTTAGTTTTTACGGTGCATTTAATTCGATGATGAAAAAACGAAAAAAACACTCTCGACTCCCTTCTAAAATTTACCAATTTTCAATAGTTTACCAGTACTATTTTCGCGGAATTAAGAAATACAGTGAGCTTTTCGTTACATAGAATTAATGTAATGGTAATAGTTATTATAGCAAGAAAATGTTACCCAGAAAGTCGAATTACTCTATTAACTTTGCAATTCGGTTTACTGAATGATAAAAAACTTAATTCCAATATTACAGTGGCTACCTAATTACAAAAAGGAGTTTTTTAGAAACGATGTTTTTGCAGGGCTAACTGTTGGTATTGTGCTTATTCCTCAAGGTATGGCGTATGCACTTATCGCAGGATTGCCACCTGTTTACGGTTTGTATGCTGCGCTTATGCCGCAAGTAATTTATGCCATTTTTGGTACTTCAAGACAGTTAGCCGTTGGGCCAGTGGCTATGGATTCTCTTTTGGTTGCTGCGGGGTTAACAACAATTTCGGTAGCAGGAAGCGAGCACTATATTGAAATGGCAATTTTACTTGCTTTTTTAATGGGGGCAATGCAGTTGTTGTTTGGCGTGTTTCGATTAGGTTTTTTGGTAAATTTCTTGTCGAAGCCTGTAATTAGTGGGTTTACATCAGCAGCGGCAATTATTATTGGTTTAAATCAACTCAAATATTTAATAGGGATTGACATAGCAAGAAGCAATCATGTGCATGAGATTTTAATCGATGCTTTTTCTAAAATAGGCAATATTCATTTTGCCACTTTTCTTATTGGAATACTAGGAATGGGGCTGATTTTGGTGATAAAAAAAGTGAACAATAAAATTCCTGCTTCTTTAATTGTTGTTGTACTAAGTATTCTCGCAGTCCAGTTTACGGGGCTCGCAGAAAATGGTGTAAGCCTAGTTGGTGTAATTCCTGAAGGTTTGCCTCACTTTTCGCTACCAAATTTTGATAATCAGCCAATAAACGAGTTGTTGTCTATATCGTTAACCCTTGCGTTAATCGCCTTTATGGAAGCTATTTCAATCGCCAAAGCGTTAGAAGAAAAGTATGGAGAAAACAACGTTAGAGCCAATCAAGAGCTCATCGCACTTGGCGCAGCAAATATTGGAGGGTCTTTATTTCAGTCATATCCATCGACAGGGGGCTTTTCACGATCGGCAGTAAATAGTCAAGCCGGTGCAAAAACAGGCGTTGCTGCTATAATTAGTGCTTTGGTGGTGGGACTAACTTTATTGTTTATCACTTCGTGGTTTTATTATTTACCCAAAGCAATATTGGCATCCATAATAATGGTTGCCGTTTTTGGATTGATAGATTTTAAATTCCCGAAAAAATTATGGAGTTACAAACGAGACGATTTACTGCTCTTAATCATAACATTTATCATCACGTTAACCGTAGGGATAAAAGATGGAATTTTAATTGGCGTATTACCTTCGTTAGGAATGTTGATTTACAGAAGCGCTCGTCCACACATAGCACAGTTAGGAAATTTTAAAGGCACACAATATTTTAGAAATATCAACCGATTTAAGGATGTAGAGCAATTACCAGAGGTCTTGATTTTCCGTTTCGATGGACAACTGTATTTTGCTAATTGCAATTATTTCCGAGAAAACCTATTTAAAATGGCAGATGTAAAAGGCGAATCATTAAAGCTAATAATTCTTGATTCTGAAGCCATAAATCATTTAGACTCTAGTGCCGTAATTATGTTAGAGTCTGTAATAACGGAGTTAAAAACAAAAGGAGTTCAATTTTACATGGCAGATGTTATTGGTCCCGTACGAGATGTTATTGTAAAAAGTGGTTTGATAAGCCTGTTGGGTGAAAATAGTTTATTTATCAGAACAGCCGATGCCTTAGACTATTACAAAGCAGGTGGGATTTCCGATAAAAACGAACAATATAAATTTAAAGATATAGCCAATCAATGCGATTCAAATTTGTAACTTTGGTAACAATGACCTGTAAACAAAGTGTTTAACTTTGTTTCTGTAGAAAGTAAAGAGATGAAAATAGAACAAATATATACCGATTGCCTAGCCGAAGCCGCCTATTATATCGAATCAAACGGGGAGGTCGCGATAGTAGACCCATTGCGTGAAACTCAGCCATATTTGGATAAGGCAACAGAAAATGGTGCGAAAATTAAATACATTTTCGAAACACACTTTCATGCCGATTTTGTTTCTGGCCACGTTGATTTAGCGAAAAAAACAGGAGCTAAAATTATTTATGGGCCAACCGCCAAAACAGGATACGATATTATCGAGGCAACAGATGGGCAAGAGTTCAAAGTCGGAGATGTTACAATTAAAGTGTTACACACACCTGGTCATACGCTAGAATCGAGTACTTTTTTAGTGATTGACGAAAACGGAAAAGAACATGGAATTATAACTGGCGATACCCTTTTTATTGGCGATGTTGGCCGCCCCGATTTAGCAATAAAATCTAATCTTACTCGTGAAGATTTAGCAGAAATGCTTTTCGATTCTTTGCGTAATAAGATTATGCCTTTACCTGATGATATAATTGTTTATCCAGCACATGGAGCGGGCTCATCATGTGGTAA
The DNA here is from genome assembly GCA_016763645.1 of Flavobacteriales bacterium. Classification (GTDB taxonomy): domain Bacteria; phylum Bacteroidota; class Bacteroidia; order Flavobacteriales_G; family NORP312; genus NORP312. The sequence continues at coordinate 2,651 of JAESTK010000235.1, read as the reverse complement.
AAATATGAGTTCGGAAACAAAAGACACGTTAGGTAACCAAAAAGCAACGAATTATGCCTTACGAGCAGACATGACTAAGGCCGAATTTCTAAAAGAGGTATTAACCGGAATTTTGCCAGCACCACAGTATTTTCCGAAAAATGCTATGATGAATAAATCTGGTTATAAAGAAATCGGTGAAGTAATGACCCAGGGAAATACAGCCTTGTCAATTTTTGAATTTCAAGAACTCTCTAAGCAAGAGGATGTACTAGTGCTGGACGTAAGAACTGAACAAGAATTTATTAGTGCTCATATTCCAAATTCTATTTTTATTGGGTTAAATGGAAGTTTTGCTCTATGGGTAGGAGCGTTGATTGTCGACCTAAATCAAAAAATTATATTGATTACTCCTGAAGGAAAAGAAAAGGAAGCGGTTTTACGATTAGCTAGAGTAGGATACGATAACGTTCTGGGTTATCTAAAAGGAGGAATTAACGTATGGAAAATAGCAGGTAACGAATTAGATGATATTGAGGCGATTACTCCCGCGGAGTTCGAAGAAACTCTAAATTCCACATCTGCTATTCTGGATGTTCGTAAACCAAGTGAATATAATGCGGAGCACGTTGAAAACGCTAAATCATTTCCATTGGACTATATCAACGATAACTTGAATACGATGAATGATGATTCTTCATATTTTATTCACTGTAAGAGCGGTTACCGTTCAGTTATCGCCTGTTCAATAATGAAACGAAATGGAATACATGATATCGTAAATGTTGAAGGAGGGTTTGACCAAATTGTTAAAACAAACGTTACAATAACAGATTTCATTTGCCCATCAACATTGTAATTTCACTAAAACGAATGCACTAAACTATGAAAAACGTGTTATTATCAATATTAGTCATAGCAACAATAACCATTTCGAGTTGTGGAGAATCTGTGGCACAAGAAGCAGAAGCTACTCAAGGAAAAGTTGAATTACTTTCTCCAACTGCATTCAAGGAGAAGCTAATAGAGCTTAAAGATTATCAATTAATCGATGTAAGAACCTCAGCAGAAGTTGCTAAAGGAGCCATCGAAGGAGCTTTAAATATTGATTTTAATTCGGGAGAATTTAAAGTGAAAATTGCTAAATTAGATAAAACTAAGCCAACCTTAGTTTATTGTGCAGGGGGCTATCGAAGCGCAAAAGCAGCGAGCCAAATGAGTGAAATGGGGTTTGTATATGTCATAGATTTAGATGGTGGTTTTGGAGCTTGGGAATAAGTCGGGGATACTGTTTTTTCTTTCTTTCACTCTCCTTACGGTAGGTATTTCTGTAAATTTATTTGCTCAAAATAATTGTCTTGTATTAAACGGAAATAATGGGTTTTCTCAGCCGGAAAAGCTTGAATTATTAGGCCAAAAAGACCAGTTTACGATAGCTTTTTGGGTAAACCCTGAAGCAATACAATCACGAAAATCTACGATATTAGATTACTCTGGTGGCGGTGCTCATAATTTTAAATTTCAGCAAGAGCAAGAAAACAATACATATCATTTTTCTTTTTACAGTGGAGGGTCTTGGAAAACGGCTAAGCCGTTATCGCTCGATCCTAACACTTGGCAGCATGTAGCCATAGTAATCGATTCTAAGCGACTTCTTTATTACATCAATGGAAATCAAATCGATTCGATGCTGTTGCCCCCAAACGCTCAAATGGCGAAAGGAAAAGAGCAATTCTTGATTGGTAAATCGACATTGCTAAACGAAAGCGGTTTTAAGGGACAAATAGATGATTTTCGATTTTGGAATCTAAGTATGTCTAGAAAGGAAATAGCAGAATTAATGAACAATAGTTCTTATCGGGAAGATGAGCTAACGACAGCCTATACGTTTAATAATATATCGAAAAGCTTATCTGGCGCACCAGTTGGCACAAAAGGAGAAAAGTATGTGAAAAAGAGAGTTTATTCTGACCAACTCAACCAAAATTATACCATTGAAACAGATATTTATTCGGACTTTATCTTGCTCAACAATTTTTTGTCTATTTATAGTTTAGAATCAGAAATTTCCTCGAAAGATAGCTTTCCTGTAAATGTTAAAACAAGATCGACATTAGTTTTCGGATACTTTAATAAGGGAAAAGCACTTGCAGATGTTAAAATTAATTGGGCTTCAAATGTAGAAAGAGACCAAAAAATATTGCTTGAAAAATCACCAACAGAAAACAACTGGAAAGAGGTGAAAGGGGTAATGCTTAATACTCTAAATAAGTACATAAGAATACTATTATGAAAGGGTTTTCACAATTTTTAGTTGAAGCAGAGACATCACAAGCGGCCGCACAAGCAAAGAGATTACAATTAACAAGTGACGGTCATGGTGGGTGGACGGATCGTACTGGAAAATATGTGGCAAAGACTGAGAAAGGTAAGTTAGTATTTTTTAAAGGAAGAGGAAAGAAAGGCGAAGAAGAACCAGAGGCAAAGAGAAAACCAGCACCAGAACCAATTAAGAGAAAGATATCTCCAAAACAATTAGAAGATCCAAAGGCAACAAAAACAAAAGATCCAGATTTAAAAACACCAGAGGGAACAAACAAACCTGATGAAGTTGATCAGGCAGAAAGTGATACAGTTACAGTTGCATTTGGTAGATTTAATCCACCAACAAT
>JAESTK010000234.1 GCA_016763645.1 Flavobacteriales bacterium | reverse complement strand
TTCATTTCTTTATATCTATCTGATTATCAGACTAATGTAATTAAAATTAAATCAATATCCTATTGATTGTCAAACAAATAAATCGTCTTTTTAACAAAAAAAGTATGAGTTTGCCCTGGCTTCAAAGCTAAATATATCAATCATTCCAAGCATTTATAGACTCCTTTTTGTCTATTAAGCCACTAAGGAGATACTCCTTAATTTCTTTAAGCACCCTTTCCAAATCTTCTTGCTCTATGCAATATGGTGGCAAAAAATAAATCACATTACCAAGAGGACGTAAAATGATTTTCTTTTCGAAAAAGTGATTATAAATATCTTCTCGTTTATTGTTAAAATAGGAAGACTCCCCCTCTGTTTTTAATTCAAAAGCGATTACTGTTCCAATATGTCTTACATCTGCAAACAATGCAGTAGTTTTCATTTCTTCGGCAAATTTAGCAAAACGTATTTCTATTCTAGCAATGTTATCCCAAGTTTGTTGTTCATCAAACAAATCTAAACTAGCACAAGCAGCAGAACAAGCAACTGCGTTTGCAGTAAACGAGTGACCATGAAAAAACGTTTTTAGCTTATCGTCAGAAATAAATGCTTCATAAATTTGAGATGTTGCTGCCGTTAATCCCAAAGCCATTGTCCCTCCTGTTAATCCTTTCGACATACACACTAAATCGGGTTTAGTTTCGATGTAGTCAGTAGCAAACAGTTTTCCTGTTCTACCAAAACCCGTCATTACCTCGTCTGCAATAATTAGCACATTTCTTTCTCGACAAAGGGTAAATAGCTCCTCTAAAACTTCAGGAGAATACATTCGCATTCCTGCAGCACCCTGAATTAACGGCTCAACAATTATTGAAGAAATACCATCTTGCTGTAACACCTCTTTTAATGCCAAAATTGTGCATTCCTCCTCCCCTTTTTTAGGAAAAGGAATTGGCAGCACATCAAACAAAAATTGCTCGAATGGTTGATTAAAACCTCCACGTGCACTTACCGACATTGAACCAAATGTATCGCCATGGTAAGAACCTTCCAATACAATTACTTTGTTCTTTTCATGACCTTTATTGCTCCAATACTGGAACGCCATTTTTAGTGCCACTTCAACTGCGGTTGAGCCATTATCGGAAAAGAAAACCCTTGATTGATTCGGCAGTTTTTCTAAAATTCGTTCGGCTAGTTCTACAGCCTTAGGGTGCGTAAAGCCTGCAAAAATACTATGCTCCAATGTGTGTAATTGTTCCGATACTTTTTTAGCAATATGTGGATGCGCATGCCCATGCGTATTGACCCACCAAGAAGAAATAGCATCTAAATATCTATTTCCACTTTCATCAATTAAATAAGATCCTTCGCCTTTTACTATGGGAATTGCGTCAACAGCGCCTTTTATTTGAGTGTATGGATGCCAAATTACTTGTTTGTCTCTTGCTGATAGATTCATTTTGTAAAAGTAAACGAATGGTAATGCAAAGACTCTTTTGTCAAAAAGGTTTTACTATATTTGATATAAAGGAAATATACCATAATTGGTATATCCATACGTTAGCGGTAATTAAATGAAAAACTTAAAAATCATATTAATCTTGATTATTCCTCTTTTCACTTTCAGTTGTTCAACATCAACTAAAAATGAAATTAAAGATGTCCATGACAATACTGAAGAAGAAAGCCTATTTGGTATTTCTGATTTAGATGGAGTCTACACTATTGACACATCCATCATTCTATCAAATAGAAATTTAGATTATCTAATTACCAAATTAGAGAACACTGAATTAAAAAATAAAGATAGCTATGAGGAATCTCCAAAAATTGTTCAAACCTTAATGGACTCCCTCACTAAAGGATTTGATATCGCAAACCCTGGAGAAGATTGGCAAGTCGGATGTCTCAGTCTCAAAATAGGGAAAATGATTGAGAATAAAATAAACGATTCAATAACTGAAATTTCATTTGACGATTCAAAACTGATCCCTTCACGACAATTAATCTACCTAGGAATTAGTAAAAACATGACCTTAATGGCATATTATACAGGAGGAATGGGTAAATCTGAACACATTCTGATAATTAGACACGGAAAAGATAAAATCCTTGATTTATGGTCAGGAAACACTTTGGTTGATCTAAAAGATAAAAAAGAGATTATTAAATTTTTAAAAGAGAATAAGGATGAAAAATGGGGACTAAATACCAATATCATTTATATGTAAAATACCGCTAACACTGTATATAGAAAATAGGAGTTCAGTGGTTTACGAAAATTTCGTGCTATTAACAAACACCGCCAAATCTTTGATTTGGCTTGTAATAAATGATAAATTTACAATCAAAATACAAAGCTTTGGCTAAGTGGAACCACGAAAGTTTGGATGCGTTAAAGCCGCACTCTGCATAGCCAAGGCGTTGTGCATTATTTAAATATGAGTTCAAATCAAAATACAATCCTAAGAAGTAAACTGTTTCGCCATCTTGACGGCATTGTTATCTCCCCTACTGCTTACACCTTAAAAAAACATGGAGTAACGGATTATTTACTCCAAAACAAAAAAGTAGCGTTAAAAGACCTTGCTACAAAATTCAAGGCTAATGAAGGTTATTTGAACGTTGCTCTAAGAGGACTCTGTTCTCAAGGATGGCTTATTCAACATGTTGACAATCAAAATAATTCTGTTAGCTATGAAACTAATGAAGAATCAGAAATAGCATTCAACTATTTTTATCTCTATGAAGATGTTGTAGACTTATTACAAATGTCAGAAAATTACCATCCGAGAAAATTTGAAATCGAACCCTTTTTAAAATTGGAGAGTATTTATAAAAAGTACAAAACCAACTATGGAATTGAGTTGTCAGAAAACAAGCTTCAAAGAAAAATTGAAGAGCAAATTTTGACACATATTGAAGGAATTATTGTGGGCCCAACAATTGTTCACATGGGTATTACCGGTATGTTTCACAAGTACTTTATGGAATCCAGATTCCGGCCAGAAGAATTCCATGAGAATCATCAAGAGTTTGACAAATTGCTTAATATATTAGCAGAACTGGGTTGGTTTAATGTGAAAAATGGCTCTTATGAATTTAACGAGTTTGGATTGTTTTTTGCCAAAAGGGCCAGCGCTTATGGAGTTACAGTGTCTTATATTCCTACACTTAGGAAATTAGACGACCTGATATTTGGTGACCCACTAATCCTAAGTAATTTAGCAACTGGATCTGACGAAATACATGTTGATAGAGAAATGAATATCTGGGGAAGTGGTGGTGCCCACAGTTCATACTTTAAGGTGGTGGATGAAATCATCATCGATCTTTTCAATAAACCAATAGAGGAGCAACCTAAAGGCATACTTGATATGGGTTGTGGTAATGGAGCATTTCTACAGCATTTGTTTTCAGTTATTGAAAGTCAAACCTATCGAGGAACTGTTTTAGATGAATATCCTTTGACTATAATTGGAGTAGACTATAATCAAGCTGCTTTAAAAGTTTCTAGAGCTAACCTTATTCAATCTGATATATGGGCGAAAATTATTTGGGGAGATATTGGAAATCCGGAGCTTCTAGCTAAGGACCTGAAAGATAATTATGATATTGAATTGGAAGATTTGCTTAACGCAAGAACCTTTTTGGATCATAATAGAATTTGGGAAGATCCACACAGTACTTCATCAAGAATTAGTTCATCAACTGGTGCATATGCGTACCAAGGCAAAAAAATCGATAACAATTTGGTTGCGGAATCTCTTAAACAGCACATTGAAAAATGGACTCCTTATGTTAGAAAGTTTGGCTTGTTACTGATTGAATTACACACGATAAAACCAGAACTAGCCGCACAAAACATAGGAAAAACAGCCGTCACCGCATACGACCTAACACACGGTTATTCAGATCAATACATACTTGAAATAGACGAGTTTCTGAACCTAATTCAAGAAGCTGGTTTGACTCCAGATATGAGTAAGTTTAGAAAATTTCCGAATTCTGACTTTGCTACTGTATCAATTAGTTTATTAAAATCTAACTAGCATCATACACGGGACGTTAAGTGTGATTAAAAAGAAAAGATTATATTGACACAAGGTGAGGAATTCAATTTATTTAAGGAGTAACCACATACAACATAACCTATAAACCTGAGTTCGATTAATCACGGAAGCAGGTAAGCGACTGATTTACAGTGGATTTAATGTGAGTTCATATCGAAAAGCACTTGATCAATCTCCCTAACCAGTCCGAATATATTCGGAGTCTCCAAGAGGGAATTCTCCCTTAGAAAAGACTTCGAGTATTCTCGAACGGAGGGATTGATAAAATGTAACTCATTAAAAAATAAGCTAATTAAGAATCGAACTCAGGTTATAAGCAATAGCACACCCTATGCGATACTACTGCTTATCGCTGGAAACGTTACGCCTTAACCGCTAAAAACCCTGTAATATTCTCTTCTACTCGTTTCATTACATCAGAAGTGTCGCTTTTCACAAAAGTTTCTCCTGTAATTTGTTCATAAAGCTCAATGTATCTTTCAGAAATTGAAGTAACCAATTCTTCATTCATTTCGGGAATTTGTTGCCCCTCTAACCCTTGAAAACCATTTTCGATTAACCACTGGCGAACAAACTCTTTAGACAGTTGCTTTTGAGAATCGTCTGCATCTTGCCTATCTTGGTAGCCTTCTTTATAAAAGTAACGAGAAGAATCTGGCGTGTGAATTTCATCAATTAAAGTGATTACGCCATTTACGTCTTTCCCGAACTCGTATTTAGTATCAACCAAAATTAAGCCCATATCGGCAGCAATTTCAGTTCCTCTTTGGAAAAGTTTGCGCGTATAATCTTCTAACATTACGTAGTCTGCCTCAGCAACCAAACCTTGCGCAAGGATTTCTTCACGAGAAATATCTTCGTCATGGCCAACATCTTCCTTGGTTGTTGGTGTTAACAGCGGCTCAGGAAATTTGTCGTTTTCTTTCATCCCATCAGGCATAGAAACACCGCAAATCATTCTTTTTCCATCACGATATTCACGCCAAGCGTGTCCGCTCAAATAACCACGAATAACCATTTCTACTTTAAACGGGACGCATAAATGTCCAATTGCCACAGACGGGTCTGGCGTATCGATTATCCAATTTTGGACGATATCGCTTGTTGCTTTCATAAATTTTTCGGCAATTTGGTTCAGCACTTGCCCTTTGTAAGGAATACCAACGGGCAAAACCACATCGAAAGCCGAAATTCTATCTGATGCAATCATCACCAAATACTTATCATCAATATTATATACTTCACGTACCTTGCCTCGGTAATGGCTTTTTTGCCCTTCGAAATTAAAATCGGTTGTCATTATTGTATTCGACATAACTGCTATTTTTTTTGTTCTAATTGTTCGTATGCTTTTAATATTCCCTTTACTAACTTGTGACGAATAATGTCTCGCCCATCAAGTTCTACTATTTCGATGCCTTTTACATCTTTTAATATTTTCATCGCTTGAATTAATCCTTATTTCTGATTTCTTGGTAAATCAACCTGCGTAACATCTCCTGTTATTACAAATTTTGCAGACTTACCCATTCTGGTCAAGAACATTTTTAACTGTCCTTCGGTTGCATTTTGTGCTTCATCTAAAATCACAAATGCATTATCTAGCGTTCTACCTCTCATAAACGCCAAAGGTGCTACTTGAATAATACCTACTTCAACATATTCTGTAATTTTTTCTGCTGGAATCATATCACGTAATCCATCATATAACGGCTGTAAATATGGGTCGAGTTTTTCTTTTAAATCTCCCGGAAGGAAACCCAAATTCTCTCCCGCCTCAACTGCTGGACGGGTTAAAATAATTTTGCGAACTTCTTTATTTTTTAAAGCTCTAACCGCCAAGGCTACTGCGGTATATGTTTTTCCCGTTCCTGCTGGGCCAACCGCAAAAAGCATATCTGCTTTTTCGATACAATCAACCATTTTTCGTTGATTCTCCGTTTTTGCTTTTATAACTCTACCTGCATTTCCATGCACCAAAACATCTCCAGCATCTTCGGTTGCGTTGGTTACTTGGGCGTTTCCTTCATCTAACAACCGCTCTATTTGGCTTTCAGTTAGCTGATTAAACTTATTGAAATGCTCTAAAATAAGCTTCATTTTGGCTTCAAACGCCTTTAATTGTGAGTCATCTCCAACGGCTTTTACAGTATTTCCCCTAACGATTATCTTAAGCTTAGGAAATTGTTTTTTAAGAAGGGTAATGTTTGAATTGTTAACTCCAAAAATCTCTACAGGATTAATGGAATCTATTTGAATGATGGTTTCTCTCAAATGAATATAGTATTAATAAATTGGTACTTTTGGTCTCGCAAAATAAATGAATTTTATTGAATCTTTCACTTTATAAAACGCTAAAATTAAGCTAATAATGTCAATTATAACATTAACAACAGACCTTGGCTTAAAAGATTATTACGTTAGCTCAATTAAGGCATCTATCCTCACTCAATGCCCTGATGCAACAATTATCGATATTTCGCACAATGTACCTAAGTTTGACATTGCTCAGGCAGCATTTATGGTTAAAAACGCTATGAAAGATTTTCCGTCAGGGACAATTCATATTTTGGGCGTAAAACCAGCAGCTAGCGCCACAACTCCACATATTGCGATGTACATAAATGGGCAGTATTTTATTGGAGCCGATAATGGCATTTTTTCTTTAATATTTGACCAAGATCCTGAAAAAGTTGTAGAGTTAACAATTAGTCAAGATACTGACTTATTGACTTTTCCTACTAAAGATGTTTTTGTAAAAGCCGCATGCCATATCGCCCGTGGAGGAACATTAGAAATTATCGGAGGACCAAAAGATGCTATTATTCAACGCAGTTTATTTAGAGCCGTTGTTAACGGAGGTACTATTCGTGGTACCGTTATTTATGTCGATTCTTATGGAAATGTAGTTACCAACATAAATGAGCCACTGTATAAGGAGGTCGGAAAAGGAAAGCCTTTTACTATTTATTTTAGAGAATCGAGATATCGAATTAATCATATTGTAAAAAATTACAATCAAGTTGAAGATGGTGATGCGTTGGCGTTATTTGGCGCCACTGGTTATTTAGAAATTGCCATTAATTCTGGTAATGCTGGTCAACTACTCGGTCTTGATGTGAACGAAACCATTAGAATTGAATTTGAAGGATGATTAGAATTGTAAAACTGACTTTTCGTACCGACAAAGTAGATGAATTTCTAGCCATTTTTGAGGAATCAAAAGAAAAAATAAGAGCTCAATCTGGTTGTAACCGATTAGAGTTACTGAACGACATCAAAAATTCAAACATATTTTTCACTTACAGTTACTGGGATAATCCCGAATCTCTAGAAATATACCGAAATTCAGACCTTTTTAAAGCCGTTTGGGCTAAAACAAAAGTGCTTTTCGATGCCAAACCAGAGGCTTGGAGCGTTGAACGAAAAGAGATTTTAAAATAAATTAATCTCTATTTTTCTGGTTTTTCACCAACTTAAACCGTAACTTTTTCTCTTTTAGCTTAGTGGCTAAACCCCAAACTGTTTTCATCTCTATGTGTCCGCTTAAATTTGAATTCAAACAAAAACATCAATGCGTTGATGTTTTTTTTCATATATTTGTCAATGAATTTACATTAATTCAATAAATGAATAAGCTAGAAGAGTTATTTTATCAAAAGTACGCCAACGCGAACACAAAAATTGTTCGAGATTTTACTCACCAAATTGATTGGTCCAATCGGTTAATTGGCATAAAGGGTTCGAGAGGTATTGGAAAGACAACATTAATTATTCAGTACATCAAGAAACACTTTAAACCAACCAAAGAAGTGCTTTATGTGAGTTTAGATGACATTTATTTCTCAAAAAACTCATTCTATGAATTAGCAGATAGCTTTTATAAAAAAGGAGGCAAATTTTTAGCGGTTGACGAAGTACACAGGTATCCAAATTGGGCAATAGAGTTAAAAAACATATACGACAATATGCCCCTTCTTAAAATAGTGTTTACAGGTTCATCGTTATTACACCTACAACACTCTAAAGCTGATTTAAGCAGACGTGCCGTTATGTATAACATGCCCGGACTATCGTTTAGAGAGTTTTTACTATTTGAAACAAAAACAGAATTTAAAAGATATACGCTCGATGAAATTATAGGTAATCATACGCAAATAGCGGTTGACGTTGTTACAAAACTAAAACCATTGGCTTATTTTAATGACTATTTAAATTACGGGTACTACCCGTTTTACTTAGAAAACAAGCAATCGTTTCACCTAAAATTATCAGAAATCATTTTAACGATTCTGGAAGTTGATATTACTCAATTTGCTTCTATTCAAGTATCCAATATCGTTTACCTAAAAAAACTATTGGTAGTTATTAGTAATTCGGTGCCCTTTAAACCCAATATGAATTCGCTGAGCGAACGTACTGGAATTAGCTTAAACACTATGAAAGCGTATCTCAAACTTCTCCACGATGCAGAGCTTCTACAACTACTATACGTAAAAGAAAAAGGGATAAACAGCCTGAATAAACCTGAAAAAATTTACTTAGCCAATACTAATCTGATTTACAATCAAGGCAACTCCAGTTCGAACATTGGAAACATTCGAGAGACTTTTTTCTTTAATCAAGTTCGCGTTAAAAACAGTGTTACTGCCTCTAAACAAGCAGACTTTATGATAAATGACAAATACACCATAGAAATTGGTGGTAAAAACAAAACGAACAAACAGATTAAAAATCTAAACGAAGCGTTTATCGTAAAAGACGATATTGAAATCGGCTCTAACAACACAATTCCTTTGTGGTTGTTTGGTTTTTTAAATTAATTCCGAAACTACAGCTTCACCTGATGGAACAGGAACATCGTCTAAAGCATACAGAACGACCCGTTAGATGGTCGCCTCTATGTTTACATACTCGAAGATGCCCAGTTTACAGATCATAATCTAACTTTTACCAAATCCACTAACGAGCTGTTTCCAAAAATTGTGCGCAGGATATTTTTCTATGTCATCAAAACCAAGTTCAATTGTGCCGCTGTCTTCTGGCAGATGAGCGGTTTTAAAAATATAATCCCAAAGGCTTAAACTGATTCCAAAATTTACGCCTGGGTTTTGACCTTCTGATAAAACTTTGGAGTGGTGCCACAAATGCATAACGGGGTTATTTAGTATATACTTTAACGGCCCCCAAGTTAACTTGATATTTGCGTGATTTAAATGTCCAATAATGACAGTAAAAAAGTGAATAAAAAAGGCGTGTTCTGGCTCTGCGCCAACCAATACCATAATCGCCAATGTTTTTAGAGGTTTATATAAAATATTTTCCATCCAATGATAGCGTAAATGTGCTGCAAATCCCATTTCTTGGACCGAATGATGAACTCTATGAAACTTCCATAATAATGGGAATTTGTGTAACAGGATGTGAGTAAGCCACTGAACAAAATCATTTAAAACGAAAAAGATTAATACAAATGACCAAAAGGGAAGATTCTCTTTTTCGAGCAGTGCTATCGATCCCATATCTATTCCGAAACTATTTGCTATGTTTCCTATAACTGCATAAACTCCGTAAATTCCTATTTGAAAAAGAAAAAAATTGAAGTACATATAAAACCCATCTAACCAAAAATCTTGACGAATAGCTGCTTGGTTTTTTCTCCAGGGAAAGCTAAGCTCCAACGCCCAAACAATAGCTGAAACCAAGGTTAGTCCCCAAAACCAATTATTGTCCCACGATACATCAAAAATGACTTGTCTCCACTGATAATTAGCCATTCCTGTAACGGTATTCCAAAACACGTTCAAGTGCTCCATCACTTTTTTAGTTCTACAGGTAAATTATCAATACTACTCCACTCTAGCCATGATCCATCGTAATTATATGCGTTTGGATACCCCAACAGTTCTGTTAAAACAAATGTTGTGTGTGCTGAACGAACTCCCGAGCGGCAATACGTAATAATATTGTCCTCTTTATTTACTCCTTTCACTTCAAATATTTTAGTTAGCTCTTCGAACGATTTAAATTTTTGATCTTCGTGATAATTAACAGAATATGACCAATCTAAGGGCAACGAGCCTGGTATTCTACCCTTCTTTTTACAGTTTTTTGAAAATATTTGTCCCATATGTTCCTCGATTGACCGGGCATCAATTATTGTCCAATCTTCATTTTTCAACACACTCGATATTAATTGTCTTTTCGCTTCCAAACCTAAACCTCTTTCTGTAAAAGTAAAGTCGCCACATTTTCTTTTTGCAACATTTGTTACTAATTCGCCACCTTCTTTCAAGAAATTTTGCAGTCCTCCGTTTAATAAACTTACGTTTTCGAATCCATAAATTCGTAACATCCACCACAATCTCGCAGCATCACAGCACATTACATCATCATAAATAACTATTCTACTTTCGTTATTGATACCTTTATTTTGCAATAATTTTTGGAAAGAAACTTTATCTAATCTAATTCCATCAACAGCTGCAGTAGTATCCTGAACTTTTTTTTTTGTAATGTTGATTGCATTGGCAATATGCCCAGACAGGTATTCATCAGCCTTACGAAAGTCAATTAAAATAATTTTATCTCGTGTTTTGCCTATCAACTGAGCAGCCTCATAAATTGCGCTACCATTATGGTAAGTCACCACTTTGTCTTCAGCTTCCTTGCAACCAACCAAAAGAAAAACCGACAATAAAAGAGAGTATACTGATTTCATAAAACTACATATCATTCTAACTCGTACCATTCGGCTATTTCCAACTGCTTTCTGCGCCCAGTTTCCTCTGGACCATAATTTTCTGCAAGGTAGTCCAATAATTGTGTTTCATTTTCTCCTAAATCCCATAATTTTTGAGTTTCTTGCATCCAACGAATAGTTTCTAACCAGCCATCGCGTGTATTTTTGTTTTGAGTTACCAACTTATACGAATGGCAACCTCCACAATTTTGTTGAACAAGCTCGAATCCTTCTGCGGCAATTAACCCAGATGCTACATGAATCCCTTTCTCTATTATATCCGAATCAACTTGTATAATAGTTGTTTGGTCTTGTAAAAATATTGGAGGATATAATACCAACCACATCCCTCCCATAAATAAGGTGAGCGTAATAATAAGATTGGTTAACTTGCGATTAATCTCGCCTAGTGTCTTCTTTTCTTTGTCAGAAATATTTTGCATTACGAACGTTTAACGGCAATTCTATGACAGGCATTGTTCAAATAACCTTTTGGGTTCCATGCGGGGAGCACCATGGGCTGCATTTTCCCTTTGCTATCAGTAGCTCTTGCCCAAATTTCATAATACCCTTTTTCGGGAAGTGTAAGTGTTGTTTTAAAGTGTTGCCACGCCAATCGGTTTATGGGCCTAGTCAATTCACATTTTGTCCACGAAGCACCATAATCAATAGAAATGTGCATTTCTGAAACTTCTAAATCTCCTGCCCAGGCGTGTCCACGAACTTCAAATTCTTGATTTGGTTTTACAATCGCGCCAGTTTTAGGAAACGTAATCAACGATTTAACCGGCATCGATTCTATTATTTTATAATCTTCGTCAGGCACTTTAGCGCCTGGTACTACTGTGTTTTTAGGCACTCTGTATGACTTACCTCCCATTTTTGGACCATCATGTACCTATCTCTGATTACTATTTTAGATAACCACTTTCCAGAAGTAGATGCTGGCCAACCACCAATTACTAAGCGTAATGGAGCTCCATTCATAAATGGAATTTCTTTACCATTCATCGACCAAGCGATTAACGCTTCGTCTTCCATTGCTTTTTTTATAGGCACCCCACGAGAAATAACCACTTTAGTAGGGTCTCCACTGAGGTGTGTATCCTTTCCATAATAGCCAATATATACTGCGTTTGACTTTACACCAACATCGTTAAGCACATCCTTTAACCTAACTCCAGTCCAGGTACAACAAGCAACTGCTCCGGTTGTCCATTGATTTCCTTTTGCTGGAGGATTGAATTCACTTCGCCCGTTTCCTCCGCATTCCAACGTAAGTTGATACGTATGTTCTTTAAATTTCAATTTGAGTTCGGCTATCGTGTAGGTTCTTGTTTGTCTTGCAGATTCTCCTTCGATTGTTAACGTCCAACTTGAAGCATCTGTTTTTTGCGGTGGAATTCCATTATTACGAACAAACATAACATCGCTTGGTGTAATTTTAGGATCTAACAGATGAGGCGGAGTTTCTGCATTGATGGGTTTATCGTTTAAAACGATTAACTCACCACTTTTTCCTAAAATAGAAAATAGTTCATCTCCGCTTAATAATGCCTTAGGAATTAACCCTTTCGGGAAGCTTTCAGCGAAAACTATTTTACTGCCTATTAAGCTTCCGAGCGTAACAATACTGGCTTTTTTCAGAAATTCTCTTCTGTGTAATTCCGATTTATCACTTTCATTCATACTCTTACACCCATCACTAAAATATCATCAATTTGATCGGTATTACCCATCCACATTTTAATCCTTTCATTTAGTGCTTCTTTTTGCTTTGTCATAGACCTATCATGAATTGACATTAATAATTCACGCATTTTTTTATGCATAAATTTTTTATCATTCGGTCCTCCAAATTGATCGGCATAACCATCAGAAAATAAATATATAATGTCATTTTTATCCATTTGTAACTCATGTTGCATAAACACATCTGGTTCGCCATCTTCGTTTACGCCAATGGGTAATCTATCAGGTGCTATTGCGTAAAGACACTTTCCGTTTTCGCAACAGTATGAAGTAATTCTTTCCTCGTTTTCGATTCTTTCTTTATTCAGTGCTAAAAACTTATCGTTATCAGTTGGGATAATCCACACTGGGTTAAATGCTCCTGCGAACTGAAGAATGTTTGAATCCATATCTAAGGTGCAGATACCTAAATCCATTCCATCTTTTACTCCACTCTCGTCTGCGGTTTGCCGTAATGAATCGTTTACGCCAATGTCTAAAAATTGCAATAGTTCCGCTGGGTCTGTAATCCCTTTCTCATTAACTCCTTGCTCTAAGTATTTGAATCCAATAACCGACATCATGGCTCCAGGAACACCATGACCTGTACAATCGACTGCAGAAAAAATGACCTTATTTCCGCGCTTTTCAACGAAATAGAAATCACCACTAACTACATCTTTCGGTTTGTAAAAAATAAAGCTTTTTGGCAAACATTTTTTCACCATGTAATCTGGCGGAAGAATTGCCATTTGTATTCTCAAAGCATAATTGATGCTATCAGAAAGTTCTTTATGGTGCTCTGCTAATTGCTCATTTCGCTGATCTAATTCGCGAGCTGCACCGATATATTTCTGCTTCATTTGAAAGAACGAATCTTGTAACTCATCGTAACGCTGCAACAATTCTTCGTATGATAATTTTTCGCTCATCTAGTCAAATATAAAATTATTTGACGAATTGAATTACTGTTTTTTAAACTTCAAAACTGGCGACCTTCCTTTTCGATACTGTTTTACTCCTACAGGATTTCCTTTTCTGAGTTCTTTTTGCTCTTCGAGAGTTAAGTTAACTACTGTTTTACAATTTTCTGAACAAGTATTGTCTGTTTTTTCTTTGCATGATTCGCATTGAATAAACAGTAAATGACACCCCATATGCGCGCAGTTTGTGTGTTCATCACTGGGTTCGCCACATTGGTGACAGACTGATATCACATCGTTAGAAATACGCTCTGATTTTCGTTCATCGAAAACAAAATTCTTACCTTTAAATTTATTTTCTAGCCGTTCTGCTTTCACTTGCCTTGTATATTCTATGATGCCTCCTTCTAATTGAAAAACGTTTTCGAATCCTTTGTGTCTAAAATATGCACTTGCTTTTTCACAGCGAATCCCACCGGTACAGTACATTAACAAGTTCTTGCTTTCTTTATATTCGATTAACTCTTTTTCGATTAACGGTAATGATTCTCTAAAGGTATCTACATCGGGAGTAATAGCTGTCTCGAAATGTCCAATTTCACTTTCGTAATGGTTGCGCATATCTACTACAATAGTATCTTCTCTTTCGAGTATTTTGTTAAACTCCTGCGCGTTAACATGCTTTCCTTTTTTTGTTACATCAAACGTTTCATCATTTAGCCCATCGGCAACAATTTTATCGCGTACTTTTATCTTTAATTTTAAAAATGAGTTATTGTCCTGTTCTCTGGCAATATTTAACCGAATGTTTTTTAGGAAATCGATTGTATTCAATTGCAATCTAAAATCTTCTAATTTATCTGCAGGAAGAGAAACTTGACCATTAATCCCTTCTGAAGCAACATAGGTTCTTCCCAACACGTCAAGTTTATCCCACTCAAGAAAAAGCATATCACGAAAAAGTTGGGGATTCCCAATTTTGGCGTACTGATAAAACGATAACGTGATTCGTTCTTTTCCTGCTTTAGCAATTAAAGCTTTTCGTTCTTCAGCACTAAGTCTGTTGTACAGTTGCATTCTATACTAGTTTTGAGTTAGGAACAATTTACAAAAAAATAGCTAATTATAAAACTATTTGTCAATCAGGAATTAATTCTAGTTATAGAATAAGAACTTTCTACGCCCAGTACATTCATTTTTTGCAATTATAAATCCGAGATCATAATTAATTTCTAACACAAAAAATACGGATAAAGGGGTTGTTGTTGAATATTCATCATAGGATAGCATTTTTCCATGATAAGAATCACTTTCAAATGAACCTGTATTGTTTTGATTATCAATATCTTGAAACGTGTAAACAAATCTCAGTCCTGATGAAACTCCAAGATTTCCAGCACCATATAAATACCCTCCAAAACCAAAAACAGCCGACCAATAACTACTTTTAAAATAATCTTTGTTGTTAATTGAGGTATTGTATCCTGATTCTGAGACTCCTTTTAACAATGATATTTGTGGACCTAATTCCACATAACTACCGGTGGCAGCATTATTTTTTCTAAACATCATAGGAATATCTATTGACGTTAGTTTTATCGACTTATTCCAAGTGTCTCCGTTATCTTCTGTAATGGTGAATTTTTGGGTAACGCTTGTAAAAATCCCTTCTCCTACCAATGCTATGCTTTCTCCAAAATCAATCGCAAGTTTACCTCCAAACCCATAACTAGCAGCTATTCCATGATTGTAATTATCATCTCCAAGTACATTCATATTAACAAACCCTGATGTGCCTATCATAGCCTTAGGGCCAAAATCTATATAAAGGTTTGTTATTTGAGATACTCCATGATGTGACTTCCTTTTTTGAGCATACAACGAAGTTATTGTCGTAAGTGCTAAAATAAGAGTTAAAAGATTTTTCATGATTTTTTAAGATTAAATAAACTCTATGCCATTACACCTAATACTTCAGCCATTTTTGCTCCTATCTGTGCAGGAGAATCTACAACGTGAATGCCACATTCTCTCATTATTCTTTTTTTGGCTTCGGCAGTATCATCAGCACCACCAATAATAGCACCAGCATGCCCCATTCGTTTCCCTTTAGGCGCTGTTTCGCCCGCGATAAAACCAACTACTGGTTTTTTATTCCCATTTTCTTTAATCCAACGAGCAGCAACTGCTTCGTAATTTCCGCCAATTTCACCAATCATTACAATTGCATCGGTTTCTGGGTCGTTCATTAATAATTCTACTGCAGCTTGAGTCGGTGTTCCAATAATTGGATCGCCTCCAATCCCTATTGCAGTAGAAATTCCCATTCCTGCTTTTACAACTTGATCGGCTGCTTCATAGGTTAACGTACCTGATTTTGAAACAACACCTATTCTTCCTTCTTTAAAAACAAAACCTGGCATTATTCCAACTTTTGCACCTCCCGGAGTAATTACACCTGGGCAATTAGGTCCTATAAGAGTACAGTCTCTTTGAGAAATATATTCTTTAACGGCAATCATATCTTTTGTCGGAATGCCTTCTGTAATACAAATAATGGTTTTGATGCCTGCTTCGGCAGCTTCCATAACAGCATCGGCTGCAAAGGCTGGTGGCACAAAAATAATAGTAACATTAGCTCCTACTTCTTTAACTGCATCGGCTACGGTATTAAAAACTGGTCTATCTAAATGAGTTTGACCGCCTTTACCTGGAGTAACTCCTCCTACCACATTGGTTCCGTATTCTATCATTTGTCCCGCATGAAAAGTTCCCTCACCTCCTGTAAACCCCTGAACGATAACCTTCGAATTTTTATCTACTAAAACACTCATCTTCTATTTCTAATTAAAACTATGACTTTCTAAAGCCTCAAAAGTAAGTTTTTATTTGGCTTTGTCTTTATTATTTGGTCGATTTCTGTTTTACTCCGTTTAGTAACATTCTCCTTTAAATTCGGCATAAAATTGCTCTAAGTATTGCTCCATAAATTGATGGCGTTGCGCTGCTAATTGCATTCCTTTTTTTGTGTTCATTTTGTTTTTCAACAACAATAACTTTTCGTAAAAATGGTTGATTGAACTACCGTTAGAAGCTTTGTATTCTTCTTTACTCATGTTTAATTGTGGGGGCAAATCTGGTGAATAGATAATGTTGTTTTTAAAGCCTCCGTAATTGAAACAACGGGCAATACCAATTGCTCCTATGGCATCGAGTCTATCTGCATCTTGTACTACTAGCATTTCGGGTGAAGAAAATTTAACTTTTCCTAAGCTATTTTTGAAGGACATATTTTCGATTATCGAAACAACATGATTTACTGTTTCTTCATCTACGTTTTGAGACAGCATAAAATCTCTAGCTTTTTGTGGGCCGATTTCTTCATCTCCATTATTAAATTTTGCGTCTGCTATATCATGAAGCAAAGCTGCGAGTTCTACTACCAACATTTCTGCTTTCTCCTCTCTTGCAATTGTCTTAGCAGAATTCCAAACACGAAGAATATGCCACCAATCATGACCTCCTTCGGCATTGGCAAGTTCTTTTTTTACAAAATTAATAGTCGCTTGAATCATTTGACCAACTTCTTTTTTAAACTGCTCTCAAAAAATGCATGAAGCGGAAATATTAAAGCTGCGAGAATCGCATTAAAAAGCAGTTTATATAACGGCTCACCGCTACTCCAATTTTCAATAAATGGATCTAGAAGGACCAAACAAAACTCAAAAACGAGTAAGAACGTAAAGAAAATTAAACCTTCGGCTAGTTTTGGACGCATCGAAAACTTGCCTGACATAAATACGAAAGCAAAAAGAATGAGTACAAAAACAAAGATGCCTGAGTACTGTAAATTATCGCGCCTAGATTTTTCGTTCTCTAGTTTCGTTTTTTTACTTTCTACTAACCTTCGCTCTTCTTCTAACTGTTTTTCAAACTCGTAATTTGCTTCTAGTTTTCCTATTTCTTTCGATTTAGATTCGTTGAAAATAGAGTCTTTAGTCGCAGTATATAATTTGAAATAACTCAGTGCATCCGGATAGTTTTCATCTTCTTCGTATAGCACTGCTAATTTTTCATACGCTATTTTTAGGTTTAGCTTTAAGGAATACTTCTTGGCAGAATCTACCACCATTTTAGTTATATAAATTGCTGAATCTCTTTCTCCAATGCTGATATATAATGATGAAAGCTGATTCAAATTTTGGGTAACTCCAAAGTTATCGTCTGTAGAATAGCAAATTACCAGACTTTTCTTCAAGAACATTTTGGCTTTTTCCGTTTCTCCTTTCTTAATGTACAAACTTCCTAAATTATTATAAGTCATCGCCATTCCTTTTTGATCTTTATGTTTTTCCCAAACGGCTCTGGCTTTTATTAAATAAACCAAAGCAGAGTCAGGTTGACCAGAATAATGAAAAACGAGCCCAATGTTATTAAGAGAATTCCCAATACCGCCATAACGATTCAATGATTTATGAATAATTAATGCTTCTTTAAAAAAGACAAGTGCTTGTTTCATCTCGCCTTGTTTCGCATATATAGTTCCTATATTTGTGGTAACTGCGACATAGCCTCCCGTGTAATCTATCTTTTTTGAAATTACGTACGCCTCGTTGTAGTACTTAAGCGCTTCTGGGTACTCTGCTTTATCGTCAAAAATAATTCCTATATTATTGAGAATGTCGGCTAAGATTACTGAATCACCCGTAATTGTTGCAATTTCCTTTGCCTGTCGAAAAGTTTTAATAGCTTCATCGTAATTACTACTATGCGCTTCTAACAAACCCAAATTATATAAAATTTTCGCTTTCAAAACACTATCTGTATTCTGTTCTTCAATAGCTTTTGCTTTTGCGAGATATTCTGCCGATTTGCTCACATCTGAACGATATACAGCTTTAAAAAGTAAAATAAATGTGGGTATTTTTTCTACCTCAACTTGGGCATTTACCACCGCCAACAAACTATCTTCTTTACTTTCCGAGAAAGAGAAATATGACATTAACAGCATTGCAAGTAATATTCCAGTTTTTTTTGCCATGATATTCAATTGTTAATTCTTGAAAATTTTGCCGGGATTCATAATTCCGTTGGGGTCGAAAGTGTTTTTAATTTGTTTTTGGAGATTTAATTGAGTTTCGCTAAACGCAATGGACATATAATCTTTTTGAACCAAGCCAATGCCGTGCTCACCGCTTAGGGTTCCACCTAACGAGACGGTGAGTTCAAAAATTTCTTTTATTCCTTCAATTACATCTGTTTTCCATTGTTTATCGGTTAACTCTCCTTTGAGAATATTTACGTGAAGGTTGCCGTCTCCTGCGTGACCATAGCAAACGCTTTTAAATCCATACTTCTCTCCTATTTCTTTTACTCCTTTCAATAACTTAGGCAACTCATATCTCGGCACAACGGTATCTTCTTCTTTATAAACCGAATTACCTTTTACTGCCTCCGCAACTTGTCTGCGCATTTTCCATAAGGTTGATTTTTGGTCTGCAGAATCGGCAAAAAGTATTTCATCGCACTCGAAATTCGATACGACTTCTGATATTTTTTCGGCATCTTTATACAGGGCTTCTAAATCGTTTCCATCCACTTCGATCAATAAATGTGCTTTATGCTCATCTTTTATCGGAATGTTAATTCCCTCAACATACTTCATTACCCAATCAATGGCATCACGCTCCATAAATTCTAATACTGATGGAGTTATGCCCGCTTTAAAAATTGCCGAAACTGCTTCGCATGCCTTTTCGGGGGAGAAGAAAGGGACTAACATCAATACATCTTGCGATGGATATGGAATGAGTTTCAACACCGCTTTTGTAATTATTCCTAACGTGCCTTCACTTCCTACTATTAATTGAGTTAAGTTGTATCCAGTTGAGTTTTTTAGTACGTTAGCCCCAGTCCAAATAATATCTCCGTTTGGTAAAACTACTTCGAGGTTCAACGCATAATCTTTAACAACACCGTACTTTACAGCTTTTGGACCACCTGAATTTTCTGCTAAATTTCC